>CAZKQY010000001.1:0-9109 GCA_964555005.1 uncultured Syntrophotalea sp.
GTCCTGTAGGACACCGCCTCTTGTCATTTTTAAGCCTACCCTCTAACGGCCTTCAGCAGAGCACCAAGCACCGATTAGGCCATCATTATTGGGCTCGAATTTTATCAGCTGAAGAGATGATTAGCCATCGAGTTGGTCCAGGCAGTGGCACGAAGCGAGGTCTCACCGACCACCGTCTGTTCAATATCCATCGACTCGCACATTTTTATAATGCGTGACGTCTCGCCGCGCTCCAAAGCAGCGGTGAGTTGCAGATACCCGGCAAACCGGGACTCGGCTTCAATGTAGCCGGACTTGATCTGTTGGGAAAGTGGCAGTTCACTAAGAATCTTATCAAAGGGCATTTCAAGCATGGTGTCGATCAAAGACAGCATACCGAACAGGGCCATGGTTTCCGGCTCGGCATCAATGATCTGCTTTTCAAGGGCCAGTTCTTCCAGGAACTTGCCACGATTGAGGACCATCAGAGCCAATTCGGGATTCTGATTGGCGCTCAGCATGTCGGACATGACCACCATCCGCAGCCAGTATCGCAAGCGGTTGCTGCCGAGAAGCACAATAGCGTGGCGCACCGAACTGATTTTCATCGAAAAACCGAAGGCGGCGGAGTTAAGAAAACGCAGCAAACGGTAGGTGATGCTAGTATCAGCGGCTATGACCTGTAGCAACTCTTCGGCAGATACTGTCGCGTTATCGATGAGCTGCAGGATGCGGAAACGGGATAGGTCCGAGGAACGCAAGGTACGACCGCTGAAATTTTCCGGTTGGGAAAAGAAGAACCCCTGGTAGAGGTCGAAACCGATTTCCTTGGCCACCGCCAGGGTCTCGCGGTTATCAACCTTTTCTGCCAATTTGAGCGCATTCTTGTCCTGGATAGATGCGTAAATATCCTTGATCCAAACTTCCTCCTTACCGAGAAGATCGACCTTTATGATATCGGCGATATCGAGCAGTGGATTCTGCAAAGCAGCACCCATGTAATCATCGACAGCCACCAGGTAACCTTGCTGCTTAAGGCAGATAAGTTCTTCGAGAACACGGTCGGTAGGCACCACGGTCTCCAACACCTCGACCACCGCCACCGATGGCGGCAGGCCGCGAGCGGCCCCTTGCAAAATCAAGTTTTCGGTAAAGTTTATACAAATCTTCTTGGTCTGGTCAACATGGCGTTGCGACTCGACAAATCCACAGGTGGCGACACACATGGTGGCAAAATCCTGATCACTGATCTCAGCACGGTCGGACCCGGAGCCGCTGCGGAACAGCAGTTCATAACCCCAAGTATTGCCCACACGATCAAAAATTGGTTGTCGGGCAACATAAAACTGCTCGTAACTCTTCCCATTCTGCAACTTGGTCATAAAAACATTCCTTTGTTGGCCGGATTCGGAACTGGTTCGACCTTGCGATAATCTCAGAGCAGTAGCATTCTAATCTTCTTTACACCCTAAACGCAACTCCCGTTACCACTGCCTCAGTCGGCATTGAGAGGCAGGGTCAATGTCCGCTTCCTCCTCTGCCAATAAAAACAATCAGGGGCTCTGCTAAACCGGTATATCGAAAAATGCACTATTAAACCCAGGCACAAAAAAGGAGAGCCATTAAGCTCTCTTTTTAATTTAATTCATCGGTGAACTCGTCTTTAACGATAAGTTTCCCGCAGATAAATGAGACTCGGCCGCCCCCTGTAGATGCCGAAGGTGGCCCGTCCCTGCGGATCGTCATCGTAGCCTCCATCGCCATCCCAGTCGTAACGCAGCCAGTCGAGCAAGCTCAGGTTTGCCGTTACATCGACAAAGCCATCGTCACCCGGTGGACTGAAACTCAGGTTGGCATCGCCAGCAATAAACGGATTGGATAGCGACGCGTTGGTGGTGCCACTACCGACAGCAACAGGATTGTCGCCTGAAACCGTAGTGTTGCCATTGTTCAAACTCAATTGCGCCAGGGGCAAGCTGATGCAGCTATCGCCACTATTGGGGATAAAAGCGGTGCCATTAAAATATTCGGCCCGCAGGGGCATGTCCAAAGCCAGCAATTCCGAGCCATAGGCATTGTTCAGAATCAACCTCCCCCAACGCATTTCCTTACCATTATCGAAATTGATACCGTTGCCGGCCGTCGCAGCACCGAAGCTAACCGGATTGCTGGTTGCGGCTATACCATCTCCATCAATAACGCTAATTTCCAGGCTGATATCGGCATCGTAAGGTGCCGTGGGAGCTCCTCGATCCATCTGCAGACCGCCACCGGCGCTGAAAGTCAACAGTCCCATACCGGCGCCGAGTTCGGTCACCGTAGGGTCGCCAGCCGGCAAATTGGAATCATCGACAGTGCCAGTGGCGGCGCTATAACTCTTGCCGTTTAAAGTACCGGAGGACAGTTTCCACCAGTCACCGGCGTAGTTCTGCGTGACACCATTCTGCAGATTCTGTGCGGTAACGGTGATCACCGGTGCAGTAACATAATCAAAAGGCTGACCAAGATAAGTGAAACTGCCGGCGCTGCAGCCGGTGGCGAACTGCGGGGTATTGAGACTGGTCAGAAAGTGATGAGGGGTAAAACGCCCCACAGGGTCGCTGCTGCCGGTGACATCAAGGTTACTGCCAAGATAGTTGAGGGCCTCAGCGCCGATGGTGACAGTGCCAACTTCGCTGTAACTGACGTCTTCGATCTGCGCCACGCCGCTGCTATAATCGACAGCGGCCAGCGGGCCGCCGGTCAAGACACCCAGGATGCCGGCAGCTGGCGCGAAAGGTGCCACGGCAGCCAGGCTGGTCGTGGCCGCAAAGTTTGTAGTGACCGTACCGTCGCTGCACACACCAGCCACCTCGACATAAAATTCGTCGCCCGCCGGCCAGAGGGGGGTGCCGCTGAAAGTGGCGTTATCCAGCGGAGCGGTGCCATCGCTGGTGGCGACGACCCGCAGTCCGTCCGGTGCCACAACGAAACTATCGCTGCCGGTCATAACCAGCCCTGCCTCATCGCCGCTGCCGGCAAAATAAGCCGATAGATTTAATCGTCCGGCATCATCGTAGCGGATATTCAAACTACTTTCGGCCTGGCCATCAAAAGCAAGGTCGACCGGAGTACCGGGGGATGCCCCGCTGATAGCGCTTCCATTTACCTGCAGCGCCTGGCTGCCGCTGGCCGGCTGCTGGTAGTCAGACCAGAAATTCACCTGGCGGCTGGTATTGGCAAAGCTGTCATCGCCAATGCAGTGCTCGGCGCTGGGATCGGCCCGCACCGCGGCGATGGTGATGTCCGCTTCGGTGGTGCAAGCCCTGTGATCGGACACGTTAAACAGGAAGCCGGCTTCATGGAAAACCAGATCGCAACTTGCGTTACCCCCACTGTTGATACACTGTTGCGACTGATCCGCTGCAGGATTGCCGGTCACTGCAAGAATCACGGATTCCGGTGTGGTATGCCGCAGCAGAAAAGTACCACTGCCGCCGTTGAGGGTCTGCACGTCGCCCCCGACCCAACCGGACGGTGACAGGGTGAGGGTGACCGGGTCGGTATAGACGCTATTGCAATCCTCATCGGTGCAGGCGCGAACCGTTACCGGTTCCGCGGCACAGGTCAGAGCCGAGCCGTCATGGATGATCTCGAAATGATCGATGGTCACGCCGCAGAAGATCTCCTCCCGCAGACGGCCGTCCAGATTGCGCCCCTGAGCTTGCAATTGATAGAGAGTGTCGATCTGCTTCTGGTCCAGAACCTCGTCAAAAACGACAAATTCATCCAGCGGCGCCCGAAACCCCTGAGCGCCAAGGTAGCTATCATACGAAGTTCCGACAAAATGCAGATTACCTTGGGCCTGCAGGGCGACCTGGTCCCGGTAATTACCATCGATATACAGACGGGTATTCCCGTCCTCGCCCACCAGCACCAGATGATGCCAACCCTCAGCCAAGGTATTGAAACGGAAGCTGCCGTTGATGGTATTGTTGTTGGCATAGCCTCCCCAGCGGAAACTGTCGCGGTTGTCCAGCCATAGCAAGTCGTTACCACCGGCCATGGCGCCGAGGACATGGTAACGGGAACCTTCGCTAACCGCAAAGGGCATGCGGAACCAGGTGCCCACCGACCAATCGCCATTCATGGGCACGTCGTTGCCGGTAGTGAAGGATTCGGTCGAAAGATCGAGTTCCGTTGCGCGGCCGACCACACCGCTGGCTTCGCTGGCGACTCCCCCTTGCGCAACCGCATCGTGACTGCCCTGGGTGTCCACCGCCAGAGCACCGGCGGCGGTATAATTACATTCATCAAAACGCCATTCCGCCAGAGGCGTAGGCAGCGCACAGGGATCAACCTGGTTCATCAGAGCGCTGATCTGGGTAGCAGACAAGGCACCGGAATAGACCCGCACCTCATCAATGGCCCCGTAAAAGCGCCGGCTGGACATCTCTCCCCCACCGGTAGCTTTATCGGTGCCGATGTAGAAAGGGTCGCTATTTAGCGGCAGGCTGGCGCTGTAGGACCGACTGGCGACTTGGCTACCATTTAGATAAATCCCCATGTGCCCGGCTGCCCGGGAATAGACAAAGGCAACGTGCTGCCAGACTCCCGGTTGCATCAGGCCGGCAGAGGTTGTAAGGCTTCCACTTCCCCACCACCACATAATGGAACCGTTACTTTGAACGTGGAATTCGTAGTTGGTATCTTTGGAGAGAAAGCTGTACAGATTATCATGACCGGGCACACTCAGGCTGTCGGGGCGTAGCCAGGCCATGACCGTAAGCTCATCGGCCATATCGAAATCGTCGCTGGCAGGCACCTGCAGAAAGCCGCTGCCGGCCAAATACACACCATCGCAGACCTTGGCTCGGCCATAGGCCACCGTCCCCTGCCTGGTGCCGGTGTGGCCGTTGCCGCTGCTGTCGGTGACATCACCTTCCAGGGCGTAGTGAGCGGCCAATTCGATCGGCCCGGACTGATCGTCATTGTCATAACCCTCAGTGGGCTCGCCGTTGGCCCCCGGACGCCCCAGCTCGACCCAAGGCCCCTTCCCATCGGGGTCACGGTAAATCCCCTTGGGGCTGGAGTGCAGTAGACCCGTTGCAATGGGATACTTAAAGCTCAAACAATTCGTCGATTGGGCATGATAATCGTTAACCGAAAGGTAATCGACCGCCTGGCCACCCTGACCCCGCAGTACAATATCCATCCCGCCGTTTTTTTGCAGATTAACGTCCGCACTGTTGACATTAACCCTAATCCAATCGGGATAGATCTCTGGATATAGGACCTCCCCGAAGGAAAGAGAGTAGTCGTGGCACCCATCATTATTGTTTTTTGCACAAAGGCGGAGCGACCAGTTCTCATAAATTGATGAATCCAGGGGCTCCAGCAGTCGCACTTCCACCCACGCCTCGTTCCCCAGTCTATAGACCTCATTGATGGTCATGTCCCCCACATAGGGGGAACAAGCGGCGAAGCCGTTACAAGGGAACAGCCACAAAGCAGCCATAGCAAGACCATAAAACAATTTCAAAATAGACAATCCCCGTATCACCCTTACCAGATATCGGTTCCTCATGGCGTCGCCCCCGCTACCCGCGCCCGTAGCTGACGGGACACGTAATCACCGTTGCCGTAGGTGCCCCATTCAGCGGTTGAGGTAAGCTGATACACAAAGTAACTCTGCCCCCCCTCGGGGATCGGCCCTTGCGCCTGGCATTGGAGGACCACGATAAATTCGCCGACGTTCAAGGTCGTTGAGGGATTGCATGAAGGCGGTGACTTCAGCGCCTGAAAGGTGCCCCACTCCAGACCGCTGCGGGCAGCAAGATAGGCCCGCGCGCCCTGCAGGGCCATCACCGTAGTTTGACTCTGCACCCCAGCCATCAGCACCATATATCCACCGATGGCAGACAGCACCACCAGAATAAAGATTGCGGTCACCAGAGACATGCCGCGCTGATTGCGCACTGCTCGCAAGCTGTTCATGGCGCATTCTCCACATGAATCTGATGCATCAGAGTCACCGATTCGCCATCTTCGGTGAGCTGCAACCGCAGGGTCACCAATCCGGCACGCTGAAAGGTACCGGGCTGATAAGTGAAATTGCAGGCGCTTACGTTGCTGGCCATGAGGGCGGAGGAGCCACCGGGGTTGCCCGGCTGAATTGCCGCAATACCGTAACCGGAAAAACGGGTCAGAGTGTTAGACGCCAGATCGCAGACGTAACTAACCGATTCATCGACGATAAAAAAGCGTTGAAAGGGAGAGGAACGGGGGAATTGAAAGGGCGGATCGAGGTTGACCAAATTGACATTACTGCCGGCCCCGACACCGGTACGATTATCACCGAAATAGGCGTTACCGTTATTGCCGGCGGCGGAGAGGTTATAGACCACAATGCTCTGGCCAGTGGTGGGTGCCCTGTCGAGATCGCCCAGCACTTCGAAATCGGTGTCGATGCTGGTGAAATCGAGGGGGTTGAGGCCTGGCCCATAGGCCCGATAGCGACCGCCGTCGACGGTATGCAGCAGTTCCAAGGAGGTGCCGGCGCCATTGATGCGCACGCTGTTGGGCAGAGCCTGACGGACATCGCGCTGCATGCGGCGCAGGGCGGTCTCCGCGCCGTCCACCAGTCTGGCGCGGCGCGACAGGTCGAGAAAACCCTGAATCGGCTGCACGATAAACATTCCGCCGAGGGCCGCCATGATACCGACCACCACCAGCACCACCACCAGTTCCACCAGGGTGAAACCGTTTTTTGATCTGTACGGTAGCTGCGTAGCGTTCATGGAACCTCATAGCGCTTAGAACTGCCAACTGGCGACGCCATCGTCAATTATAGTTAGTGCGAAAGCCACTCAGGGTCATGTTAAAGCCAAGCGGATGGCTCACGGTCACCGTGATTTTCTTGCTGTTGCTGTCGCCAATGCCGTTCAGAGCCGTATTGGTGACCACCACATCAACCGTATAATTATCCAGGCCCGCAATAGCGGTACCAGTTTGATCTCGCGCCCCGCTGTCGCTCAAACCGTCGTAATCGTCGACATCGTCAAACAACGCCCGACTGCCCTCACCATCAACCCCATCAGGATCGGCAAAGGGTTTCAGGAGAATCTCTTCCAAGTACGATTCGGCGATGGCCAGCGCCTGATGCTGCAGCATGGGATCGGCGCTGTGAGTCACGGTGTAGTTGATGGCCATCAGCACCCCGCCGAGGGCGATACTCACCACCACGATGGAGATGATCAGCTCAATGAGGGTGAAACCCCGGTTATTATATAAGCGAATAAACATCATGGCGCATCCACATAGCCACTTTCGCCGGCAATAGTAAAACTGCGGCCACCGACGGTTACCGTCACCTCATCGGGAGTAGCCCGCCCTTGGGCATCGAAAACGATCGAGGAGTTTGGAGACACCGACAACGATACCCCTGAGGGAGCCGAACCGGAAAAGGACCCGCTGCCAGCCGGTTTTAGAACCGCACGGGTAAAAGTGCCACTAATGCAACTGTCAACCCGCTGATGCAAAGCATATGTATTGGTGGCGTTATCGATACTAAGCTGCACATCACAACCACTGGCAACAGCCAGCTTTTGAGCATAACGAGCCGCACCCGCCATCTCGTCATAAAAGCCTCGGCTATTGAAGGCAGTGGCATCGAAGAAACGTGGCAAGGCCACCACCGACAGGATACCGAGCAGCAGAATGACCGTCACCAGTTCGACCAGAGTGAAACCTCTATTTTGGGACGGTATATAACTCATAACATGCTGCCCGGAATAATTGTTGTTACCGATGATACAGATGAGAAAATGCATCACAGATCGGCATACTCACCGTTATTTAACTGGGGCAATTCTAAGTTACACACTATAGCCCTGGCCCCAGCTACATTACTGGCCCAAAAAGCCCCGCTCAAAAAAGGCTCCTCGCTGCTTCAAGTGGGTAGCCTGAAATCCAGTTTGCCCGCAATCAGGTAAGCCATGTTGATCAGGTTCTTGGTTGATCGATACCCTCGCGCTCTTCTTTTTGCCGATTGGATTAGACCGTTGATTGCTTCGATGAACCCATTAGAAAGCTTGCTGTCAAACCAGGCAAGAATCCCGTTCCAATGATTTTTGACAGTTCTGGCGACCTTTTTAACTTGGTCGATCTGGCTGCGAATTGCCCAGTTGTACCAGGTCTTAAGCCGCCTTTCGCCATCCTCGCGAGTGGGGGCAAAGTAAACATCTTGCAGGGCCAGCTTAAGGAGATAAGCTCGGGCCGTCTTGAGTCGGTAGTTGCAGAGCCTGGTTAAGGTTTCGTCCTGCTTCTCGGTCAGATTTTCCGGGTTTTTCAAGAAAGCGTAGCGACTGCCTTTCATCTGTTCCGGAAAGAGCTTGGCTTCTTCCGCTCGGACCTTGCTCAGAGCATCATTCATATGCTGAATCAGGTGAAACTGATCAAAGGTAATCTCGGCATTGGGCAGGGACTCTCTGACTCCCTTGATGAACGCCTTTGACATGTCGAGACTGGCGTCGGTAACATTCTCTGCCGCCCCGTTGTGGGCACTGAGATCTTCCGTGAAGGCTTTAACGGTCTTATGATCCTTGCCTTCGGTACCGAAGAGAAGGCGGCGCTGGTCCATGTCGAAGAAGAGGGTCACGTAGTCCTGTCCTTTTCTGGCGGAGGTTTCATCCATACCGACCCGCTGAACGCCTGAATGGTCAACTTGCGCCCGAGCACTTTGCACATAATGATCGATCACTCTCCAGATACGAGTGTCGTGTTCACCCAGCAGGGCCGCCGCCACTTTGACCGGCATCTCTCGAACCAGGGTCATCATCAGCGCCTCGAAAAGGAGAGTAAAGCCAGAATCTGGCCGAGCCCAGGGGACCGAAACTTGTTTCACCCCGCAGCCTGCATTGGGGCACTTTACCCGCGGCACACGGGCAGTTAGATAAGCCTCGTACTGAAAGAAGTTCAGGTGCCTCCATGTTTTCTCTTTGGTGTCATATGCTGGCGTAGCCGCCCCGCAGACTGGACAGGCAAAGGTGGCACCGCGACTGAAGCCGATCTTTATATCAAGGCGCTTGTTTTCTTTAGAGAATTCAATCCTTTCAACCTCCCAAGGGGGAGTGATGCCAAGGGCTACTGC
>CAZKQY010000002.1:0-1801 GCA_964555005.1 uncultured Syntrophotalea sp.
AAGGAAAAGACCACCGTGCGCGGGGTCATGGCATCCTTGACCAGGGTGACCCGCAACAATAGCAGATTCTTCAGAATCATTGATTCCTTCTGAGCCAGCTGCCCTTCGTCCGTGCTGAGATCGGCCATGGCTGCGAATTCGCTGCGACTGAAGCCGCTTAGTGTCGGTCCATGGGTTAGACTGCCGGTGAGCAGTTTTGATAGTTTGACAAAGGGGTAGAGCAGATAAATCAGCAGACGCAGGCCGTGAGCGGTAACAGGCGCCAGTTCCCGCCAGTAGCGGGCGCCGATCGTTTTGGGAATGATTTCCGAGAAAATCAGGATCAGCAGGGTTAGTACTGCCGAGGCGATTCCAACATAGGCGTCGCCGAAGACTACCGTGGCTTGGGCGCCGGCACCGGCGGCACCAACGGTATGGGCGATGGTATTGAGGGTCAGAATCGCCGCCAGGGGTCTGCCAACCTCTGTTTTCATCCCCCGCAGTATGACACCGGAGGGCTTTTTGTTTTGCTCCATCAGTACGATATGGGGCATGGTTACGCTGAGCATCACCGCTTCGGCGATGGAGCAGAGGAAAGAAAAGACCAGTGCGACCAGAACATAGGTGATAAGCAGCAGCATAGTGTATTGACGTAAACCTTTCGGCCTAAGTAGTGGGAATTGCCAAGCCGGTGGTTAGCTCTTGCAATTAAGAACCTAATGGCCGGCGGTATCGATTCGTTCTTCAAGAAGATACTCCGTAATATATCAGCATATAAAGGACAAATCGTGGGCTTTTTAATAAAATTTGCTGAAGGTCATTCTCTACAGCATGGTTTTTCATAGGTGAGTATGCCAAATAATCGTTTCAGCACGCTGCTGTTGGCAGTAGCCGCCTGCCTTTTATGGTCGACGGCTTTTGTCGGGGTCAAGGTCGGTCTGCAATATGCCGGGCCCTTTGCCTTTGCCGGTCAGCGTTTCATGCTTTCGGGGCTTTTGCTGTTGCCTTTCTGGTGGTCACGGCGACCCAGTTGCAGCATCGTTTGCTCTCATGGGGGCATGATTCTGAGGATCGCACTTTTTCAGACCTTTATACTGTATGGCCTGTTTTATTTCGGTATGACCCTGATTCCGGGGGCGCTGGCGGCTATGGTCATCGGCGCATCTCCGCTGGTTACGGCGGTGATGGCTCATTACTGCATGAAGGGTGATCGGTTATCGCCGCTTAAAGGGGGTAGCTTGTTGTTGGGACTGGGGGGCGTGGCCGTGTTGAGTCTTAGCCGGCAACCTTGGGTTTCAGCTACGGGCTTGGCAGAAGTGGCCGGCATCGGCGTGTTGCTGCTGGCCAATGTGGCCGGAGCTTTAGGCAATATTCTGGTGGCGCGGCATAAAACCGAACTCGACCCGGTCTTTCTGAACTCGGCGCAGCTCTTTATTGGCGGTCTGGGGTTGTGGTTGTTGTCCCTGCCCCTGGAAGCGCCGCTGGCTTCGAATCTTCCCTGGGCCTATTTTGCGGCCCTCGGCTGGTTGGCTTTTCTGTCGGCGGCGGCCTTTTCCATCTGGTTTATTCTGCTGCGCCGGCCGGGGGTACAGGTTTCCGAGCTCAACCTGTGGAAGTTTCTCATCCCGGTGTGTGGCGCGTTGTTCAGCTGGCAGCTGCTTCCGGAAGAGGGACCGAGTCTGTGGCCGGTGGTCGGCATGCTGTTTATCGCCGCCGCCGTCATAATCTATAACCTGCCGGGACTGCGGCGGTTTGGTGCCAGGTTCTAAACTGCAGGCGCGGCACAGCGGGCTAAGGAGGGATTATCCTTAGAGCAGCCCGG
>CAZKQY010000003.1:0-2817 GCA_964555005.1 uncultured Syntrophotalea sp.
AGTGTTTCAATTCCCCGCTGATCATTGGCGGCGGATACGAACCAGTAACCCTCTGGAACGCACCAACAAGGAGATTCGCCGTCGAACCCGAGTCGCAACAATTTTCCCAAATGAAGGTTCCTGCTTGAGACTTGTCAGCGCTGTACTGATGGAAATCTCTGAGGAATGGGAAACCAGTCGAGTCTACTTGAGTTTTTAACCGCCCCAAAGAGGGTTGTGCAATTTACAGAACAGATGTTGCCTTATCGTTTGCTGTCTCCGTAAGCTTCCCCTTTGAGTGATGCGATGCGGCAGAACGGGAAAACGATTCGTGCAACTCTGACCATGGCGCCATATTAAGGATCTGCATGAAATGTTTCAAAGAATTGTTTTCTCGTACTTACCTGCCTGATTTTTAACCCTAATGAGTATGGTGTCCCCCGAACTTTTAAAGCCGAGGTTTACGTGACGGGCAAGGATTGCAGTGGTGGATCTCCCTTTGTCAAGCTCACACCCTTTTGTGACCCCTTTTGTTTGACCCGCTACGAGCAGTCAAAAAGCAACCGCTGGCCGACGATAAAAAAGTGGAACTTACGCTCCACGTGGTGTCATGATGTGTGCCGGTAAATCATTCAACGATTTTTACGCAGTTTTTTCCAGCATCCTTGGCGGCATAGAGGCCTCGGTCGGCAACTTTGATTAAATCGGTAGGTCGTTGCATGATGCTTGTCCTGAGTGCTACGCCCACACTAATACTGCCATTCCAAAACCCACCAGGAAAAGGAACTTTTAAGCGTGCTATTTCCGTATGAACCTGCCTGGCGAAAGACAACAGACTTTCTCTGTTCGCAACGAAACCAACAATCAAAAACTCATCTCCCCCAAGGCGACATACGATATCATCGGTACGAACCGCATATTGAAGATGCTTCGCCAGTTCACACAATACCAGATCGCCGGCATCGTGGCCGCCAGCATCATTGACCTGTTTAAACCCATCGACATCGATCATCATACAGGCCAGCACGGCTGGATACGGATCGGACTCTGTCCATAACCGGTCCAGCGCATGCATCGCAAAACCACGGTTATGCAATCCGGTCAAGACATCGGTGCTCGCTATTTTTTCAAGAGCGACGTAAGCTTTTTCAAGCTTCAAGTTGCTATCGACAAGAGCTCTGTTCTTTCGATTGAGCTGCCGGGTCATAGCAGCCATTTCACTATTGAGGGTGGTCATATTTTGCAATATATCATTATCGTAGCAAATCGAATGATCACCGAACAGCAGGTACCCTTCCCCAGCCTGACACAGGTGACATTTAAGGGATATACAACCGCCTTTTCCGCCTTTGGCAAAATTCAGCCGGACGGGCATTGTGTGCTCAAGAATTGCGGTGGTTAGCAGATGGTGACTTTCCGGCAATAGAAAGGTGTGCAGCGGCTGTCCGAACAGTGTCTCTCCAAAGCCTAATAGCTTGGAAAAACCGATATTGTGTCCTTGGATAATAAAATCGCCATCGACCCAAACCAATGACAGTTGGAGGGACTGGTTCAGACAAGCTTCGAGAAAGTCGAGGTGGTCTTGGGAGATCGGTACTTTGCTCACCCTCCAAGCCCTCTCCACTTAAAAGCCAGACTGCGGGCATTACAGAGATTCTCTGCAAAGCCGTCGGCACCGATCATTCGCCAGAGCCCCTCATTATCGTTAAATACACGCCCGCCGACCATCACCTTAATTTGTTTCAAGGCCTCATTATTGTGGATCGCTGCAATGACATCCCGGACATGATCAACATTGAATGCAATCGTCACGGATAAGGCCAACAACTGAGGCCGATAGTCATGAAGATAAGCCAGGAGATCCTCCTTGGGAACATTTCCCCCCAAATAGGCGACTTCCCAGCCGTCGTGTTCCAGGGTATCTGCAATCATCGAGGCCCCAATCTCATGAAATTCGTTAGGAGAGGCCGCAACCACCACCTTGCCGATAGAAGGAAGCAACGGCCTGTCAATTAGGTTTACCGTAGCCATCACCCGACTGATGATAGCCGAGGCAAGATGTTCTTGCACCACTGAAATTTCAGCTTTTTCCCAGAGCATACCAATTTCATAGAGAGTAGGCTGTAAGACGTTTAGATAAAAGCCTTCTATGTCTTTTGATGTTTCAACGGCGGATGCCGCCAGTCTCAAACAAGCCTTATGGTCATTGCGCAGTATCGCTTCAAAAAATTCCGTCTTTCTCTCCAGCCATGCGACGTCAACTGGAATTTGCGACGGATCTTCCTCCCGTGAGAGATCTATGATGACCTGATGTCTGTCGATCATCCATTGGTAGACAGGCCGAATCGCCGCTACATCAACCTCTTCCAGTCTTTTTTCAGCGACCAGAAGCCAGGTTTTCAATTCGAGACGGAAGTACTCATAGGAAAAGTTGTGGGCATGATATGCTCGGTACACCCAAGGCAGGGTTCTGGCCAACAGACTATAATTGCCTATAGAGAAAACCGTCGCCATAAAGGCGCCATGATGCCGATGATTATCGTACATGACCTGTAAAGGATTGTTTCCAATAAGTTCATGTATTTCCGAATGAGCACTCAAAGCCTCATCGACACAGGCTGTCATTTCCTTAAGTTGATTATAATAGGCAGTCGATGCTTGCAATGGAACCGGTGAAAACTCACTCGCCTCCTGGATTAACAGCTCAATCCGTCCCATGGATAAACTCCCTCAAAAAAAGGGCTCCTCGCTGTTTCAAGTGGGTAGCCTGAAATCCAGTTTGCCCGCAATCAGGTAAGCCATGTTGATCAGGTTCTTGGTTGATCGATACCCTCGCGC
>CAZKQY010000004.1:0-5297 GCA_964555005.1 uncultured Syntrophotalea sp.
TGTTTGAGGGCAAGTCACCTCAATTTATGCTGCCTCAATAGTTGCTATCCGCCCCCAATCCAAATGTGTGGTTTGAGAGGTGCTGAATAGTTACAATAAGTTTTTCTGAAGGTGATGCATTTACCGTCGGCGTGCTGGTTCTTTCCAACTTCGGGAAAATGCGCAATTTAACCATCGATGGCGGGGTAGTCGGCCGGCAATTGGACAAGGAATTCGACCAAGCAGGACGCCGCGGAGTATCGGAAGGATCCATCATTGTTGTGGTTGCCACCGATATACCGATGATCACTAGTCAGCTTAATCGAGTGTCGAAACGAGCCGCACTTGGCCTTGGTCGCACTGGTTCCCATGCCGCCGCGACTAGCGGTGAAATTATCATTGCCTTCAGTACCGGTAATCGTAAACCTCGGCAGGCCTCTTTCAATAGTACTTTTATTAACCTGAAATGCATCTCGGATTGCCATGTCAATCTGGTTTACGAGGCTGTTATCGAAGCAACCGAAGAAGCAGTGCTGAATGCAATATTCTGCTCGAACGGTATGAATGGACGCGAACAACGATGGTGTCCGCCAATTCCCCAAGAGAGAGTCATCGAATTATTAAACAAGGGGAGAATCATCTCATGAAAATAATTGAGAAGTACAACGACAGCCTCCATAATCCATATTGGAAGTATCAATTGGGCCCTGAGGCATACGAAGTAAAGGATACTCCCTTACGGGTCGAGGCCATAAAAAAAGTTCTCCGTGCCGACCAACGATTCGAATTTATTACGGCGGAATCCTTTCCTGAACGATTGATCTCGCGATTGCATCCCTACCACGACTATATTCGCAATACCTCGCTAAGCTTGCAAAATGACAAGGAGGAATTTTATCCGGACCTTTTTCCCGGCGAGGGTGCCCATCTGAGAAAAAGAGTAGACTCTCCTCTCTGGGGCGGGATCTGGTGTACCGATGCCGTTACACCCATCATGAAAAAGACCTATGAAGTGGCACGTGCCTCTGCCGAAACGGCCTTGACCGGCGCAGCTTTGCTTGGCGATGGCCAGGAAAAGACGGTATACGCCCTTTGCAGGCCCTCTGGGCACCATGCCGGTCCCCGAGTATTTGGCGGTTACTGTTACTTCAACAATGTAGCCACTGCTGCTGAGTATTTATTGCCCTCAGGAAAAGTAGCGATCGTCGATATTGATTATCACCACGGGAACGGTACTCAAGAGTTTTTCAATGAGATAAAGTCGGTATTTACTGCGTCCATCCACGGCGATCCGGATTACGAGTACCCGTACTTTTGGGGCTATGCCGACGAAAAAGGCAAAGGCCAGGCCGAGGGAACCAATCACAACGAACCATTACCGAAAAATACACCGCTGGAGAAATACAGTGAGGCTGTGGAGCGGATTATCGATAAGGTCCGGGGATTCAATGCTGCTTATCTGATCATTTCTGCCGGATTCGATACCCACGAAAATGATCCGATTGGTGGTTTTAAGCTTCGCACGGAAGATTACACCATTATCGGCAAACAGTTTCAGTCGCTCGGCTTACCCACCTTGATATGCCAGGAAGGCGGATACAATATCGACGTTCTGGGGGAGAGCGTTAAGAATTTCCTCCTGGGGTTTATTGAATAACTAATGCGACTTGAAAGTCGCCCTGTTTATTGCTGATCAGTCGAGTCAGCCTGCAGTGGCATCGGCAGTTTTCTATTCCGGCATGCATCGCTGGTAATGGTTTAGAGTGAAGCCCGGGTGACAATGAAGCCCTTGAGAGATAAGAGGGGCACTCGCGAATGGCGCCAGGTTTAGCCTTCTCGGCAAGGGAAAATAGCTGGTCACGTTGGCGCAAGATGGCAAGTAAGTGTTGGACCAAGCTAAGCTGCTGAAATATTGTGTTTTTTGTTCAATATAAGTCTTGAAAACCGGGCATAGGTCAATTTTTGGGGTTAAAATCAGGGACATATTCTTTTTTAGCTGCATTTTTCCGGACCGGCAATGAAAAGGGCACATGGCAGGAGCGAATTGTCATCACATTCCGGGTTATATCTGGCCCATTGCGCACCGCTACCATGAGAAGAAATTTTTGCCTAAGTTCGCGCATGATCGCTCCTGGTTTTCAGCCTGGTTACTCGAATCATGTTCATCTGTTGGTGAAAGACAATGGCAAGGCCTCGAATTCCGTCAAATGAATTTCGGCCTGCGCGGTGGTCGTTGCCTGGTAAATGGTTTTAAGGTCTGTAGCCATCTCTTTCGTTGCTTCCAAGAGACGTACTTGAGCGAATTGCGTACCATGTGGACGATGCAGAGCTGAACCTGGGTGTGTGGAAAGACAGTCTCAATTATACTGATGGGGGAAACCGCTTCCAGCGGTCGATTATGCTAGATTTCGACTTCGTCTGCGACAGCATCAATGACGCTGGAAATCAGGCTGGGAGAAACATCGACATCATAGATTTCTTTCAGATACCTCTGGATTTCACGAGTTGTCATTCCTCGGGTATAGAGGGAAATGGTCTTGTTGTTAAAGCCGGAAAAGCGGGTCTGTTCTTTGGCGATATTGAGTGGCTCGAAGTTGCTGTCCCGGTCGTGCGGGATCTCAATAGGCATCTTGCCGAATTTGCCCTTGATCGTTTTTGCCGATTTTCCATTGTGGGCATTGCCGTCAACGGTGACAAGAGGGGCATGTTTCTCGTGGTCCAAATGATCGGTCAACTCGGCTTGCAGTGCCCGTTCTAGAAGGCCCTTGGTTAGTTGCCTGAGCAAACCGGTATCCCCGATCAGATCTTCGAGCGAGGTATATTTGAAATCGGCAAGCAGGCGGTCCAGTAGATCTTTATCGATGGCTATTTAGGCTTCTTAACAGTCGGGAGATTGTGTACCCTTGAATGGCCATTTACACAATCTTTTTTACACCCCCGCTAACACGAGAGGACGCGCATATGCAAGGAATACTGCACGATATGGTCTTTTGGGGTTATCCCCTGGTAAGTGTTGTTGTCATAATCCTTGCGGCAACCCGCAGGAGTTTTCCAGGCAAGCCATGGCTTATCGCTTACTTGGCAATTGGTCTTGCAAGTATGTTTGTAAGGCGATTGCCAGGTATGCTTATGATGTTCGACATTTATAATTTCGATATGGGATATTTCTATGCCGTTGGCGAGCTCCCTCTTAACATCATTGGTCTTGTTGGTTTCTGCCTGTTGATTCCGTTTCTTTTCGCTGTAGCAAAGGCACCGCCTTATTCCCTTGTCGAAGGCGCTGTTGCGGGGGACCGATATAATGCTCCTGCGACAGGAGACACTACAAACCCGCTCTATGGCGTATATGGCTGGCTGAAGGTTTTTGTCGTGGTGAATATATATATATCGCCTGTGTTGTTTGGCATTCAACAAATCATGGGGTTCATAGGATTCGGAATGCTCGCAGAAGACTATCCTGGAATTGTTGTTGTTGGCTTGTTTGAAGCCGCTGTCGGTGTCTTTCTAGTTGTTAAATGGATTATGATTGCTCGTCGACTTCGCGATATTAAGCCGGGAGTTGTTCAGGAGGTGAAGAAGTGGCTTTTGATCACTCTGGTTTGGAATGTTCTTAGTACACCCCTTGTTTTCATGGTTAGCATGGACGTCGAAGACGTCATGTTTGGAGCCATTAAACAACTGGTCGGCGGAGTCATTGCCTTCGCTATCTGGTATTCTTATTTTAAGAAGTCCAAAAGAGTAAAAGCGACTTACCCGGACTGGGATTAGTTGGACTGAAAAATATTTGCGAAGTATTGATGATCTCTCTTTTAAATATAATTAAAAAGCAAAAATTTCCCTTAAGCTATTTCCTCATTACCTTGATATTTATCGTTACTGGAATATTTACAATAAATGGATTGTATGTCTTGGGTAAACTCACAAGAAGTAGTTATGAACATCCACTTGTTGTCTCAAATACTTCTCTTCATGCCGCTTTTGACATAACAAAAATGCACCGAAGCATGAAGGATGCCGTTTTGGCTGATTCGTCCGGTGAATTGGAATCTGCGTTAAACGGTGTAGCTGAGAGCGAACAACGTGTTTATCAGGATTTTGACATCATCCGAAAATATATTTTCGGTGAGGAGGGGAAGGCATTAGAAAAACAAACCAGACAACTTTTTGAAAATTGGAAGCCAATACGAGAAAACGTGGTCATACTTTTAAAATCAGGTAATAAAAAAAAGCTATAAATATTACAAAAACAAATGGCGCTGCTCGTGTATATAAGCTTGAGTCGGCAATGTTGGGATTAACTTCATATGCAAGAAAAAAAGCGGATGGTTTAATTGAAGAAGCTTAAAAAATGCAATCAAATCTTGAAAAACTCACTATTGTTTTATCGATTTCAGGTGTTTTTCTTTCTTTAATTATTACCTTCACTGCTGTCCGGATTGGTTCAAATAAGGATAAGGTTCTTCGGCAGGCGAGGAAGAAACTTCAGGATATGACGCTGCAGGATGACCTCACAAAAATAGCAAACCGTCGTCATTTTGATGAAAAGTTACAAGAGGAATGGCACAGGATGTTGCGAAACAAAGCTCGGTCAGCAAGTTTGTGACAATTAGCTGCGGAGTTTCGTCTGTGATCCCAGACGAATCAACTAGCCTTAAAGATCTGCTGGCGGTTGCAGATAAAGCTCTTTATGAGGCCAAAGAACGGGGTCGAAACAGAACTGTTTTTCGAAACTTATGAGGTGCAAAATGACTAATTTGACTAAATCCCAAATAAAATATTTTCGGCAGCTTGCAGGTCAGTGTTACGAAAAAGAAATGTCCCTGGTTCTTGATGTCCTCCACGAAAATTTTCAAAAATGGAAAAGATCAGAAATAACACTGTAGAAATTGAACGACAAAATTCATGAATATCATAATCACACAGCAAGAGATCTCTGGAAAATTTATGAGCAAATGGGCGACCCAAGCATGGCAGTATTGATTGCTCTGGCGAAAGGCATAATAAATATTGAAGATGTACAAGAAAATTGCAGAGAATGGGTTGAAATAAGGTCTGAATTTTTCCAATTGCACAGCTTGTACGGCAGCAAAACAACTTAATTGATAGCTTTGCCAAAGTTTTTACTAGGGGACAGGACTAATTAAACAGAACATTAAAATATATGTTTTCGTCCCTGAAAAACACCAGGCCTTGTAGGCCGATTTTTTTATATAGTTATTCTATGATGGGTTTGCAAAAACCTGCAAACGATGTAACATCTCGAAATAATTGAATATTACCGTATTTTTCGCTTTGCTCCGTGCGTGACTTGTGGCAAG
>CAZKQY010000005.1:0-1925 GCA_964555005.1 uncultured Syntrophotalea sp.
GGCCAGAGCGGCAGGATCGACTTGCGCGTAACAGCCGGTGACAACGATTCGGCAGGCAGCGTTATGCCGCCGGGCGCGGCGGATCAGGTTGCGGGACTGGCTATCCGTGGCCGAAGTCACCGTGCAGGTGTTTATGATCACCAGATCCGCGCCTTCGGCAAAAGGTACGGGCCGATAACCGGCGGCCGTCAAGGTCTCCTCAATGGCCGCCGACTCAAACTGATTGGTTTTACAACCGAGGGTCGCGATGGAAAAACGGTAACTCATGCAATCCACCCGCCTCCCAAGACCAGATCATCTTCGTAGAACACCGCAGCCTGACCGGGGGTGATGCCCTGTTCCGGTGCATCGAAGACTACCCGGCAACGGCCCCCGCCAAGAACCGTAACGGTCGCCGGGGCCTCCCGGTGGCGATAGCGGATCCTCACCCGGCAGCGCAGTGATTCGGACGGTTCGGCAACAATCCAATTACAGTCGTTGACCATCAATTCACTAACATCAAGATAAGGACGCTCACCAACCACCACCTGACGCCGGGTGGCGTCGATGCGCACCACGAACAGAGGTTCCGTCCAGGCCAGGCCAAGGCCGCGCCGCTGACCGACGGTGTATCGATAGGTTCCTTCATGGCGACCGAGCACCCGGCCATCGACATGTACAATCTCGCCACTGCGATCGGCGCTGTCCATCTGCCCTTCCAAAAAACCGATATAGTCCCCGTCAGGAATAAAACAGATGTCCTGGCTATCGCTTTTACCCGCTACCGAAAAACCCAATTCACCGGCCTTGCCCCGCACCTGATCCTTATCCATTTCGCCGAGGGGGAAGCAGACTCGACTGAGCTGAGCCTGCGTCAAGGTAAACAGGAAATAGCTCTGGTCCTTATGGGCACTATGGCCCTTGGCCAGCAGATAACGGCCCTGCCGCTGGATAACCCGCGCATAGTGACCGGTGGCCAGTTGCTCGGCACCAAGGGCTTGAGCTTGCTCCAACAACAGGCGAAACTTAAAGACCTGATTGCACAGCACACAGGGGTTGGGGGTGCGCCCTTTCATATACTCCGTGCAAAAGGGCATCACCACGCGCTGCTGAAATTCCTCCCGCAGATCGACCAGATGAAAGGGTATACCGAGTTGGTCCGCCACTCGACGGGCATCGGTAGCCACAGCCACCGGGCCATCCCAAACCCGCATGGTCATGCCCTGTACTTCGTGCCCCTGCTGCAGCAACAAGGCCGCGACAACACTGGAATCGACACCACCGCTCATGGCGACCATGATCCGTTTTTTATCCATTATTTTCCCATACTTATAAAGAAGGCCACCCGCAAAAACGGATGGCCCTCGGACACACTATCGACGCGAATCAAAAGGCCCTCAAGCGCTCTCTTTCTGATAATTCTTGATCGCATTGTGCAAAGCATCTGCTGCCAGGTTAGAGCAGTGCAGCTTGGGATCCGGCAGGCCTCCGAGAGCCTCGGCCACCGCGTCATTGGTCAGGGCCAGAGCTTCGTCAAGAGTCTTGCCAATGACCAGTTCAGACATCATGGAAGAAGAAGCGATAGCCGCGCCACAACCGTACGTCTGGAACTTAAGATCCTCAATAACACCATCGACAACCTTGAGAAAAACCTTCATGCGGTCGCCGCAGGATGAACTGACCTTTTCCCCGACGCCGTCGGCGTCGATGATGACCCCGACATTGCGGGGGTTGGTAAAATGATCGATTACCTTATCGGAATACATTGCAAACTCCTTTTTCTACTAATTTGATATGTTTGTGGCCCGGCGACAAGCGTCAGGCCATAAATACGCTCGGTTATGACTAACTCACAGCCCGCTCACTATAAAAAGGGCTCATATCCCGCAGTTTCTGAATGATCGGTGGCAGAATTTCCAGCACAAAATCAACATCTTCCTCGGTGT
>CAZKQY010000006.1:0-4278 GCA_964555005.1 uncultured Syntrophotalea sp.
TCCTTTAACAAGGTCCAAAGAGAAACTCATGGGATTCCCCGGCACCTTTGAATTAATCCTGATCCTGGCCGTGGTCGTGCTGATTTTCGGTGGGCGTAAACTTCCCGAAATCGGCACAGCCCTTGGCAATGGCATCAAAAATTTTCGCAAAAACCTCCAAAAAAAAGACGAAATCGACGTCACCCCCCAAACCAAAAAAGACGATGAACCCAAGCCCTGACTAACCCCTCAGATGCGAAATTTATCAGCAATGAAAAAAGCCGCCTTTTAAAGCGGCTTTTTCATTTTTAAGCCAGCGTCATGTCATGTGTGAGGGGTCTGGTAAGTCGCCGTAATTTTTTTCCTGATCAATGAAAAAAAATCTCGACTAGCCATAGCTTAATCGGATTTTTTTGAAGCAGAGCGGGGTAAAAAGGACAAGACTTGGCCGGACACGGTATGCATGACACGACACTAGCACCGATATCAGCTATTTGTTAACTGGTTCGCTAGCCTCCACGATTACATCAAATTCCGCCACCTCACCGGGCAAATCCTTAAACACAAGGGTAAAAGGGATGGCCCGATGCGGTTCCAAATTAAGATTGGCCAGCATTTCCCCAAACTGATTCTGCATCCGCTCCGTCATGCGCATTAACGGCCAGACACGAAGCTGCTCCTTGCCCATAGGATTGCCGCAAAAGGCTTTTTGCTGTGCCAAATTGACGCCTTCAGCATTATAGACTCTGCCCCTCACGGCAATAGCCGCCCGCGGTTCGGCTCCTTCATTCAACACCTGTCCTTGGATTATAAACAACCGACCTTCCCGTTCATTCGTTAGAACGTAACCCGTCAAATTTACCGGTTTCAGTTCCTTACCTCCGGCTGGCGGAACCGGGATCAGTTGCCAATCAACCAACAGCTTCTGCCAATAAGCCGTCAGTTGCTGTCGTGTATGATAGACATACCCGCCACCGGCTAGCAGAAACAGCCACACCAACAACCACACCCATCCCCTGTAAGATTGTTTGCGGCGCTCTGCCAATGGACGCGGAGCCGGCAAAGATAAGCTGGCCGACCCTTCATCAAAAAAGAAATCCTCTTCGGGCAACCCTGAGTCCGCCTCGTCGATCTCCGGCTCATCCTCCTCTGCAAGAGTCAGCGAAACCACCGGAAGCGCCTCTTGTTCCGTCGGTTCTGCAATCTGAGGCTCCCCGGAATCTCCATTTAAAAGTTCTTCGGCAAGCGACAATGCATCGTCCTGATTCGGCTCCGCAATTAAAGGAAACGGATCCGAATCATCGGACCAGTCTAAATCACTTTGTTTCTCGGAATCTGTAGCACCCACTGCTAAAAAGTCGTCGTCATCGTCTGCAAAGGTCATCTCGCCATGCAAAAACTCATTTCCTTCATCGCCATCAGAAAAAAAATCGGCACTATCGAGTTCCTTACCGAACACGTTCTCACCACCAAAACCCTTTGTACTGACATCAGCATTTGCATCCTCTGTCAGAACCTCGTCCTGGGGCGGAGTAACCATAAAAATAATCTTACACTTGGTACACCGCACCTTGATACCGCCGGGCTTTATTTTATTTTGCGGGAGCTTGAAGCGGGCGTGGCAATGAGGGCATTGAATTACCATAAAAACTGTCCCTTAAACCGACTGTGCCGGATCAAATAGATAAATATCAGCAAGATTTCGATAGATTTCCTGATAATCGAGGCCATAACCGACAACAAACCCGCTATCAAAACGGATGCCAACATAATCGGCCTCAAAGGCAGTTTTTCGGGCGTGTCGTTTATCGAGCAACACGCAGGTTTTAAGACTTGCCGGTTGGCGACCGGCTAGTTGCTGATAAAGCGCTTCCAGTGTAAAACCGCTATCGAGAATATCATCAACAATCAAAACATGGCGATCGACAACAGACATTTCCAGATCTTTACGAAATTCCACCAATCCCGTAGTCTGGGTGTGAGGGCCATAGCTGGCCAGCCTTACAAAATCAACCTTCGCCGGCAGGGAAATCTCCCGCACCAGATCGGCAAAAAACAAAAAAGCACCCTTCAACACACCGACCAACAATAGGTCTTTGCCTTCGTAATCACGGCTGATTTCCTCACCGAGACGCTGAACTCGCCGAGCGATATGCTCGCGGCTGTATAATTTTTTCAATCCCCGTGACGGCATAAACCTCCCATTACCTCTAAGTCCCAAACAAAATCATTCTATAGCAGATCGACAAATAGGGTGTCAATTTATTCACCCGTCCCCGGGCTACTGGCAAGTCCTACCTTTTTTGTGCTATATAGAGAGTGTTCATTTAAAGACACTGGATGAACACCTTACCGTTTTCACCTGAAAAACGAGCCATTTACACCTAACAACAGGACCACCACAATGACGAGATACCTACTGCTGTTACTGACATTCCTGATTCTGCCAACAACGGTCCTGGCGGCTCCGCACCTCCAGGCGGAAACGGTGCTTTTCAACTTCGGCCAAGTAGCAGAAGGCAGTAAAGCTGAACACACCTTTCGCTTTCAAAACACCGGCGACACACTACTAGTCATCAGCAAAGTTAATAGTTCCTGCGGCTGCACTGCAGCTTTAGTGTCCGCGCAGGAACTAGCCCCCGGTGAATGGGGGGAATTGAAGACTACCTTTAATTCCAGAGGATTCCGGGGAACGGTCAGCAAAACAATCTATGTCTATTCCAACGATCCCGACCAACAAAAAACCATATTTCTGCTGCAGGGCACAGTACAAAAAGAACTGCTGGTCTCGCCCGGTCGTCTACGGTTCCGCGCCGGAAAAGATAAGGCACCCTTCACAGCCACCATCAACTTACTTAACAATGGCAGCGCAGAGCTTTTCTTCTCGGATTTAAAAACTACCAGCCAGGAACTGCAGGCCGAGCTTTCCGCCTCGCGACTGGCGCCTGGCCAAAGTGTTCAAATCGCTATCCACCTGGCACCCAACGCAGACAGAAGCCATTTCGGCGGCTATGTAACTCTGCGCACCAGCAGCCCTCTAACACCTACGGTGCGAATTCCGGTAAACGCTGTTATGACCATCACTCAGTAGCAAAACCAAGGGGCAAAGACCTTGCAAAGCTGAAGGGTTATGGTTTAATGACCAAGGAGCCGGCAGGACCGAGAACAATGGTCACAAAATATGGTTACTTGTAGTTATGCCCTGCCTTTTTCCCCAGATCCCAGGGTACTATAAATACTACCGGTCATCCAGCAGCAGTTACTACTTATCAAAGTGCTGCAAGGCGCTTGCCAGCCCCCTATTGCAAAAACGACCAATGTCTCTAACCCTGCCCCTGACCGGCATTATTTTGCGAGCCACGCTCTGGATTTTGGGAGCTCAAATCGCTCGAGAAAACACCCTTGCAAGGGCCACGCTGACAGGTCTACAACTCCCTCCGGTAACAAACCAGGCAACGACCACCTCGCCTGCACCACGGACTGCCAGACCAAAAACGATCTTCGTTGCTGATGCTTACCGAGTTTTTTAGCCGAGGGGCTGTTCATTCCGTTGACCGCCATTCCCTATCATCGTGACGCCTTGTTTCTTTATAACGGTTTGACATTTACCGTGCTGTTACTGATCTTGCAAAACAGCGAAAGCTTGCTGTCTTCGGCCTCTTTTCCGACAAAGGGTTGATGCCATAACCCCACAATTATCCGTTGCAATTCCGCAGCGAATGGGTTATACCATCAGCTCCAAGCGCGATTAGCTCAGCTGGATAGAGCGCTGCCCTCCGGAGGCAGAGGTCGCAGGTTCGAATCCTGCATCGCGCGCCAATAAAATCAAAGGGTTACGGCATTTGCCGTAACCCTTTTTGTTTTTTGTAGCACACGACTCCAGAAAATGAACTTATGATTTACACGTGACCGCCGTAACCGTTTGCGTGACCGTTGTAAAGAAAGTGAAGTTTAATGAATAATTGAAGGCGTGAATTTTTTACTTAGCCAACCTCTGCGTTTTTGCGAATGCATCACTTATATCTGGTCCAGCCTATCCAGCGGACTGGCCACGGCGTCGATATCCTTGGCCATCACATGGGTGTATATCTCAGTGGTTTTGACGTCAGCATGCCCCATCAGTTCCTGCACTACGCGAATGTTGACGCCGTTTTCCAGCAGATGGGTGGCAAAAGAATGGCGAAAAGTGTGACAGCCGATCCGTTTGTTAATCTCGGCACGGACCACCGCTAGCTTCACCGCTTTTTGCAGCCCTGATTCAAGCACATGGTGGCGGCGTACGACCCTTGAGCGCGGATC
>CAZKQY010000007.1:0-4365 GCA_964555005.1 uncultured Syntrophotalea sp.
ACCCTCTCGTGACAGACCGCGACTACATGTTGAACGAGCAATTCACATGTCTGACTCCTTTCAGTCAGATAGATCAACCAGGCTTGGCCTGGCGTACCAGATGAACGCAGATAAGGCCTAAAACTAAAAAGAAGATTTAAGATTTTGAATGATCAGCGTATGCGAAGCATCAGATTTTATCTGTGTCCAATTGGCAGTTCAAAGGCTTAATGGGACGCAGATAAGGCTTAAACCCAAAGAAAGGGTTTAGGTTTTGGATTGATCAGCGTATGCGAAGCATCAGATTTTATTTGCGTCCAATTGGCAGTTTGAAGACTTTGGTTTACGTAGCTAAACGAAGAAAAGGCCAAAGTCTTTCACCACGAAAAACACAATGGTAACCAATTAGAATTAAAAGAGTTTTTTCGTGTTCTCTAGAGAGCGAAGCGAACAGGTAATAAAAGATGGTTGGGTTTTCTCCAGCCACCCTTTTTCTACTAGAGCCAAAGCTATAGGCACATTCATCTAAAAAACGTGAACGGCAGCTGGATCGAACCCAAGCGTGACCACATCACCTACTTCGAAACCACTTTTAAACAGATTCTTTCGATCAATATAGGTAATAAATTCGGCCTCCTGGCAGCGAACACTGATTTCATGCACGAAACCCAAGGGGATGATCTTGGCGATCTCACCGGCAAACACCTGACAGTCGGTACCGGCTAAAGGCGCTTTCGCCAGCCGGATATCCTCAGGGCGCAGGGCCAGGTAACGACCGCTGTTCATTGTCGGCAAGGAACAACTCAAGCCGCCGAATTCGGCCAATCCCTGAGTAAAGCGCCCTTCAAAAATGTTCTTCATGCCGACAAAGTTAGCCACAAAGGGGGTGGCTGGCTGGTCAAAAATCTCTTCGGTGGTACCGATCTGTTCCATAACCCCTTCGCGAATAACCCCAACCCTGTCAGCCAGGCACAGGGCTTCGTTGAAATCGTGAGTAACCATCATAAAAGTAATGCCCAATTCGCGATGCAGATCTTTCAGGGCAAGACGGATCTCCTCTCGAAAGTTGGGATCGAGAGCCGACAAGGGTTCATCGAGCAACAGCACCGCCGGATTGACGCTCAAAGCCCGGGCCAGACAGACCCGCTGCTTTTCACCGCCACTCAGATGCAGCGGACGTCGCTGCACGATACGTTGCAGCCCGAGCAACTCGATGAGATGGGCGATCCGATGTTTCCCTGCGGCCGGAGCAATACCGTGATAACGCAAGCCAAAGCGGATATTCTCCATCACCGTCAGATGAGGGAAGAGCGCATAGTCCTGATAGACGATGCCGATGCGCCGTCGCTCCGGAGGCAAATGGGTCAAGTCCCTTCCATCCACCCTAATCTTCCCTTGAGTTACCTTAACCAACCCGGCAATCGCCTCAAGGATGACTGTTTTGCCGGCCCCGGTAGGGCCGAGCAAAGCGAAAAACTCCCCAGGTGCCACCTGTAGCGAGATATCCTGTACGGTAAAACCCGGCAGAGCGACGGTCAACTGCTCAAGTTGAATCATCCTTCGACCTTTCGCGGCAGGGAAACCAGTCGTAACAGGGTAAACAGCAACAGACAAACCAGGATCAGCCAGACTCCCACCGGTTGCGAATATTTCAGACCATAGGCGGTAAATCGCTCGTACATGAGAACCGGCGCGATCATGGGATGATAGGCGACGATGACCACCGCGCCGAACTCACTGACTGCACGGGCAGCGCACATGATGAAACCACTAAGCATATACCGCCAGGTCAAAGGCGCTGTCACACGAAAAAAGGTAGCCGCCCGACCAGCACCGAGGCTGCGAGACACATTCTCCAGACGCACCGGAACACTTTCGAAACCGGCCTTGGCGGCATTGATGTAAAAGGGCAAACCAACGAAAATCAGGACCACAATAATACCAGTGACACTGCCCATGATCTGCAGACCAACCTTAGCCATCAACCTGCCGAGGTAGTGCCCGCGCCCCAGCAGACTGAGGATGGCGATGCCGACCACCGGATGAGGAATCATAATCGGCAAGTCAATGATGCTCTCGACCAGCTTCTTGCCGGAAAAATCATGGCGGGCCAGCAGATACGCGAGAGGGGTTCCAAAGACAAAGGAAATCAAGGCCGCGCTCACTGCCGTGTAGATCGACAGCCAAATAGAAGAGAATACCTCGGGATCGCGAATGGTCTCGATCAGGCTGGCCACTGTAGGCTGCGAAACCATGCGATAGAGGGGAAGAACAATAAACAGCAGAACAGTAAAGCTGCAAAAACCGGTTAGATAAAGAAAGGGGCTGCCGAGCGATAACCGCTTACCTTCAGCGGCAGCGCCCGCAGCCCCCTTCGTAGCTTTCAAAAATCCCATGGAATTACTGAGCCACTTCCACCAAAGGCTTTAACGAAGCAGGCAGCAGAGCGTTCATCTCCGCGCTCGGCACCCAGGGAACAAAGGGCGGCTGGCCCATTTCTTCCAGGATTTTCAGACCCTCTTCAGGATCAAGCAGAAAGGCCAAAAAAGCTTCCGCCGCCTGCTTGTTGGGCGCGGTATCAATAATGGTCACCCCATAAGTAATCGATTGACCAGTGCGCGTAATAAAAGTACCTGGCTCTTTACCGCTGACCTGGACCGTGGCCTGCTTATAAAAATCATCCATCTTGTAGTTGCCCAGATTCATTTCATCGGGCAGAGAGATGTATTTGAGGCCATGCTGAACCGCTACCGAGCGGTACTCCCAGGCATAATCCATTTCGCCGCCCTGCATCAGCGCAATAAGTTCAACCGACTTGGGTCTGACGTTCTTCAGCGGTCGGTTGGCCATTAGTTTCTCGTAAAGACCAGGCTGAGCCAGATGTTTTTCCGCCAATTGCAATACCATCAGGCTACGATAACCGCAGGGATCGAGATCAGGAGCCGAATGTCCCCACACCACGCCGGGACGCTGCAGAATTTCGGGCCAGTTGTCGGCATTGACTTCGTCGGCGAATTTACTTTTGTCGGTGTAACACAGTACCAGTTGGTTGGAGGCAAAACGGATGTTGATCGACGCATAATCAGGAATCAACGATTTATCGATAACATTGTAGTCAGCAGAAGCCATAATGTCGGCGGTTTTGCCGACCTCGGAAATCAACCGAGCCATCTTGGTGCTGCCCCCCGCTTCCCGCAATACATCAACTTGCGGATACTTTGCCTCAAATTTCTTTTCAATGGCGGCAAAAGGTACGGATAAACTTCCGGCATGAAAGACAACCAACTTACCCATCGGTTGCGGCTGATCGTTATCAGCCAGCAAAAAGGTATAACCGAAGACCCCAAGGACTAATACCAGTAAGACTCCCAGCAATTTCTTCATAACATGCTCCTTCGCTCGGCATTAATAAATTAAAAAAGGAAGTACCGAACATGCCACTACCCCCTTACGCTATACCCGGTGCAATATAGCGAAATCAAGGAACAAGGTCAACTAGTTTCCCAGAGGGATCGAGTCACAAATTAACGAAAACGCTCATCGGCGGTACGGCTGATCGCCCCACTAAACCAGCCGATGTCATCGACTGCAGCATTCGGCTAAATGGGCGTACCGCTACATTAAACATAAGACGTATGAATAATGCCAATCGGCCGGTCAATAATCCCTATGATGTATAACTCCTTTAGGCGGGAATGGATTCTTCCAGATATTCCAGGCCGGATTCTAACGGCGTCTGCAAACCGCAACAAAGAAAAAGTTTACCTAATCAGCGGATTACTCTAAAATAGCGCAGCCTCAAAGATACACGTCTCCCGATTTTCGCAACCAGCGAGTCATTCACAACGGCTCCGAACCAACTTTCATCAAGAAAGGATTCTCCATGAAAAACGCACTATTGGCACTGGCCTGTCTGGGACTACTTGCTCCGACGGCCTGTGCGCAGGACCAACCCCCCGTTCAGAATGAACAATATAAAGTCAGCTACAGCCTCGGCTACAATATTGGGGGAAATATCGGCCGAGATTTCAGCCAGAAGCAACTCGATATCGACATCGACGTTTTGATGCAGGGCATGAAAGATGCTTTATCCGGCAGCACCACCGCCCTCAATGAAGACGAGATGCGTCAAGCCCTGATGGACCTGCAAAAAAAGATGATGGCCCAACAGCAGCAACAGGTTAAACAACTGGCAGAGACCAACGAACAGGCCGGCAAAGCCTTTCTGGCCGAAAACCGACAGAAAGAAGGGGTCAAGACCACCCTGAGCGGCCTGCAGTACAAAATCATCAGCAAAGGCACCGGTAAAAAGCCGGGCCCAAATGACAAAGTCACCGTTCACTACCGCGGTCGCCTGCTGGACGGCACCGAGTTCGACAGCTCCTA
>CAZKQY010000008.1:0-2018 GCA_964555005.1 uncultured Syntrophotalea sp.
CAACTTCGACTGCCCCGGTTGCATTTCCACCAGTCTGGTACGGGACATGGACCCGGCCAGCAACCTGTTGAAGCATCTGACACCGGAGCAGGTGGTGGCCACCGCTGCTCAACACGAATGCCTGGGCATCACCTTTTTGATGAACGATCCGCTGGCCAGTCTGGACACTTTCTTGCGGGTTGGGCAAGCGGCGCGCCGTGCCGGTCTGCTGGTAGGCTGTGCCAGCAACACTTACTTCACCGAACAATCCCTGGCCCGCTTACTGCCCGTCATCGATTTTATAAACATCGGCGTCAAGGGCCTCAGCGAAGAAGCCTACCTAGCCTGCGGCGGTCGCTCGCCGGCGCCGGTGTTGCGTAACATTAGCCTGTTGCACCAAGCGGGAGTGCATGTCGAAGTGGCCTGCATGCACCGGCATGACAACCGTGCCGAACTGCTGGAGTTGGCGCGCTACGTAACGGAGATATCGCCGACCATCCCCCTGCAGGTCATGCGCTACATCCCCCTGGAAGCGGCCGACCCGACCTGGGAACCGACCATCCACGAATCGGAGGCACTGGTCGATGATTTGCGGGCTATCCTGCCGCACGTCTACCTGTTTAATTCCCCCGGCACCGACCAGCTTAACACCCGCTGCCCGCAGTGCAGCGAGGTGCTCCTGCAGCGGGACTTCTACGGCCCGATGGGAGCCCGGCTGCTCGCCGCTGACAACGAGCAATGCCCCCATGGTCTCGAATCACTCAACCTGCGGGGCCGGCCGGAAAAAGGTGAATTCCGGGAGGCGGATTTCCAAGGCGGATATCCGTTTACACGGGCCCTGGAGATCGTGCAGGCCATGCTGATTACCCTAGGGGTGCGATCCCCTACCGAGGTCATCCGAATCTGGGAGACAATCCTGAAGGATGGGCAGTTGCGGGAACTGCACCACGCCATTCAACAACCAACCCCCTATCTGGACACCCTGCGCCGGTTCGGCGAACTGACCGGGCGGCAGGAGCAGGCGGCACAACTGACCGCCTACATCGAAACCCGGATGACCTCTGTCAGCCGCGGGCTGACGGAAGAGGTACGGCGTCCCCGCGTCTATTACGCCATGGGCAAGCCGCTGTTTGCGATCAACGGTCCACGGTTTGAGAACACCCTGGTGGAACTGGCTGGTGGCCACAGCGTCAATCGCGAGCTGGATCTGGCCGGACGACCCGGCATGACCATCCCGGTGCAGACGCTGCAAAAGCTGAACCCGGAAGTGATCCTGCTCTCTTCCTTCCTCTCCAATCGCACGGAAGATGTTCAGGCCGAATGTCTGCAGCTGGGGCTTGAGATCGATGCTGTACGCAATGGACGAATCCACACACCGCCAGTGCCGGCCAGCGACTTCGGCGGACCGCGCTGGATCCTCGGTTTGCTGTTCCTTGCCAACACATTGCATCCGGAGCGATTCAACTTCGACCTGGCCCAGGAGGCGCAAGACTTTTTTACAACGTTCTACGGCACCCCCTTTGTCGCTTCCCGGATCAACCGCTCGTTCGGCAAGCCAAGTACCAGCTGGTGTTGGGCGCCAAACTAAGAGATATCGCACCTTGTCACAGTCAAAAACATTCCGAATTCAATGAAATATTGTCATCAAATACTAAGGGAGAATCGAGCATGAAAAAAATGGCCCTTTTGTTGATCGGCCTATGTGTAATTGTGCCTTTTGGGACTCGGGCCGCCAAGGCGGCAGAAACCGACCAGGACACCTCCATAAAACTCGAGCCGGTTATCGTGGTTCCCCAGGCGACTTCCCCGCGCCGGGATCTCGCCCCCGACAGCATCACCAATCTATACCGGGTCGAATCGACCGCCCGCTTCGGTAACGAGGTGTTCACCGAAGAGGATATCCAGGAACTGAAGCCGAGCGATGTGTACGACCTGCTGGACAAGGCGGTCGGCATAAACCTGACCTACCAGGGTCGCCGCGGCCCCTTTTCCATTGACCAGCGGGGCGGCGGCAGTTTCACCTACATCATCGACGGCGC
>CAZKQY010000009.1:0-3924 GCA_964555005.1 uncultured Syntrophotalea sp.
GCCAATTCGCCACCGGTCAGCACAAAATCTCCCAGGGAAAATTCGTCGTCGACCAAGGTACGAACCCGCTCATCAAAACCTTCGTAGCGGCCACAGACAAAAATCAGCCGCTCTTCCTTGGCTAATTGCCGGGCATGTTGCTGCTGAAAAGGCCGCCCCTGAGGGGTCATCAGTAACACGCGGGGCCGTGGTCCACGGCTACGGAGTTCATCCAGCGCTCGAGCCACCGGCTCCGGCTTGAGCACCATGCCATCGCCACCACCATAGGGAGTGTCGTCGGTAACCTGATGCCGGCCCTCAGCCCAATCCCGCAAGTTATGCGCAAAAATGTCAATCAGCCCTTTGTCTACCGCCTTGCCCAGAATACTGTCAGCAAAGGGGGAAGCACTCATGGCCGGGAAAAGGGTCAATAATTCAAAGATCATCGGCTTTTGCCACCAGCCCCTCAGGCAGATCAAAAAGAATCCGCCCGGCGGCCAAGTCGATCTCAGTGATAAATGGCGCCACCGCCGGAATCATCACCTCGCCGTAGGGACCGTTGATCACATAAATATCGTGAGCAGCGGTGGAAAAAAGTTTATCGAGGGTACCGAGTTCGCCATCCTGTTTATCCACGGCTCGCAAGCCGCGCAACTGATGCCAGTAATAGGCCCCCTGTGGAAGGACTGACAGCCGCTTCAAGTCGACCAAAACCGCCGCACCGGTCAGATCCTGCACCGCCTCCAGGCTGTCGAGCCCGGTCAGTTTTACCACCAGGTTTCCCCGCAACGAGCTCCGGCGCAGGATCCGGCAAGCCCGAGGCACACCACCGGCCGGCTGTATAAAAAGCTCATCGTGCTCCAGCAGCACTGAAAAATCAGGGTCCTCACCGCGCAGCTTAATTTCACCGCGCAGACCTTGAGGACCGGTTACTACTCCGAGGCGGAGCAACTCCATAGAAGAATTCGTCATTACTCCATAATCTGCAGACTGGCCCGCTTTGCTTCACGCGTGGCCTTAGCATTTAACAGGGTACGCATAGCCTTGGCGGTCCGTCCCTGCTTGCCGATAATACGGCCCATGTCCTCGGGCGCGGCAGCCAGCTGAAGCAGCGTGCAGCCATCCCCGCCCTCTTCTTCAGTGACGGTTACCGCCTCCGGTTTTTCAACAAGAGATCTGGCGATAAATTCGATGAGCTCTTTCATGGGTAAGTCCTTCCTTAAGAAGCATTCCCACCTCGGCCGCCGACCTGCTATTAAACTATTTAAGCTTGCTTGAATTTGGCCCAGAGACCCTTGTCGCGCAGCAAACGCCGCACGGTCTCGGTAGGCTGAGCACCTTTCTGCAGCCATTCCATGACTCGGTCTTCGTTGATTTTAACCATTACCGGGCTCTGACGCGGATCGTACTGTCCGAGATTTTCGATAAAACGACCGTCACGGGGGCAACGCTCATCGGCCACTACAACCTGATAAATAGGCTTCTTTTTGGCGCCACCGCGAGCTAGTCTGATTTTTGTTGCCATGTGCTATTCCTCCTGGATTAGTCCAACGGTTGCCCGCTGTGATTGCTGAATATCTTATTGTGTATGAAGGTATCTACTTGACGAATGCCGACCTTAAAAAGGCATACCGCCTCCGCGCCCCATAAGGCTTTTTAAACCTTTGGGACCCATTTTCTGCATCTTTTTCATCATCTTCTGCGCTTCGGTAAAGCGCTTTATTAACTGATTAACATCCTGCACGGTCGTGCCACTACCCTTGGCAATACGCAGCCGCCGCGAACCGTTGAGGATGCGCTGGTCCCGTCGCTCGCGGGGAGTCATGGAATTAATAATGGCCTCGATCTTTGCCATTTCCTTATCCGGAAGCTGCATGTTGCCCATCTGCTTCATGGCCTTACCAGCCCCGGGAATCAGTTTGAGAATCGATTCGAGGTTACCCATCTTCTTGATGGTCTGCATCTGATCGCGAAAGGTTTCAAGAGTGAAGCCATCCTGACGCAGTTGTTTTTCCATGCGCTGGGCGTCATCCTGATCCATGGCCGCTTCGGCCTTTTCGATCAGCGACAGTACGTCGCCCATGCCGAGAATGCGCTGGGCCATGCGATCAGCATGGAAAATCTCGAGGGCATCGAGCTTCTCTCCCATGCCGACCAGTTTAATCGGCTTACCGGTTACCGCGCGAATCGACAAAGCGGCACCGCCACGGGCATCGCCATCGAGTTTGGTCAGAATCACGCCGCTGATTTCCAGCAGCGAGTTAAAACTTTCCGCCACATTGACCGCATCTTGACCGGTCATGGCGTCGGCCACCAGCAGAATCTCGCGGGGCTGCAAGGTGGTCTTGATCCGCACCAGTTCGGCCATCAACTGCTCATCGATATGCAATCGGCCGGCGGTGTCGAGAATCAGGGTATCGTAGCCATTCAATTCGGCATAGCGGTGGGCTTCTTCACAGATCAACACCGGATCGTGATCGGGCTGACTGTCGAACACCGCGATACCGAGCTGCTTGCCCAAAGTTTTGAGCTGTTCGATGGCTGCCGGGCGGTAAATATCGGCCGGCACCAGCAGCGGATTGCGCTTTTGGCGCCGCAACTGCAGGGCCAGTTTGGCGCAGGAAGTCGTCTTGCCGGCGCCCTGCAGACCGCAGAGCATAATCGCCACCGGCGGACGCGCCGCCAGATCGAGACTGTTATCCTCGCCTTCGCCCATCAGGCGGCCGAGCTCGTCCCTTACAACCTTGATGACCTGCTGAGCCGGGTTAAGGCTCTTAAGCACCTCAAGACCCACAGCCCGTTCACGCACCGTGGCGACAAACTCTTTAACCACGCGAAAGTTAACATCAGCCTCGAGCAGAGCCAGACGCACTTCACGCATAGTCTGCTTGATGTTATCCTCGGAGAGGACCCCATGGCCACGCAGCTTTTTAAAGACCGAGTCAAGTTTTTCAGACAGGTTGTCGAACATGGTTCTCCGAACAAGGCGCACCGGTTGCGCTAAATTGCGCAAATGCGAACTATATTTAAGACCCCCTGCTTTGTCAAGGGAAAAACCCCTTAAAACCCAGGCCTTCGCCATCTCATATCGGACAACCTACAAGGTCCGCACCAAACTATTTATAGGCCATCCAACCGAAACTTCCGTGCCGGGCCCGACTCCTCTCAACAGCGCCCTGAGGGTCATTTACGCTACCCTTGGAGCACGATAAGCGCCCCGGGTTGCCCGAAAGGAAAACGGCCATTGGCTGCGATCATTATGGCGATTGACAGAGGACGAAGCCGCCCTATAGACTGTAGCCATTACACACTAGAGGAATCCCCCGACCATGAGCAAATCCAATCGCAGCCGCAGCATCGACGGCGTCGGTACCGTAATCGGCAAGCTGTTTCAACAACGAGGCATGGAAGACAAAATGCGCCGTTACCGTGCCTGGAAACTCTGGGACAAGGTGGTCGGTCCCCAGATCGCCGCTCGCGCCCGACCTTCGAGAATGCGCGACAACACCTTGGAAGTCTGGGTCGATCACGCCGTTTGGATGCAGCAACTACAATTGATGAAACCTAAAATCCTCGCCCGGCTCAATACCGCCCTCGGCGAGGACCTGATTCAGGATATCTATCTGCGTCGTGGTCGCCCCCGCCAGGACAACGCCCCGGTTGCCATCGAACCCCCCGCCTTGCGCTGGCAACAAACCCAACTTTCCGCCACCGAAGAGGAACAGATTTCCCTAACGGTAGCCCCTTTGGCCGATGCCGAATTGCGCCAGTGGCTACAGCAACTGTTTCACCGCCAGGCCCAGGTAAACAAAGCCCGCCAGGAGTTGCAAAACAACCCGCCTGACAACACAAACCCCAAACACTAAAGGGGCCCGACTCAGACCTTCAACTCATCCCCCCATAGCAGCTCGACACCTCGGCGCTGTAATCCTCCCCATCGTAGAC
>CAZKQY010000010.1:0-4248 GCA_964555005.1 uncultured Syntrophotalea sp.
GAGCCAAGATGCTCGGCACCGTATTGAAAACCGAGGCCGCCGGTAAACAAGCCGTAACCGCAAATATTCTGAAACACGTCCGTGGCCCGCACTCCGGCGCAATAGAGGGAGCGCGCCACCAGATTGGCCCAGGAAGCCAGATCGTGCTGATCGTGGAAAATTACCGTCGGATTGCCGGTGGTACCGCTGGAACAATGGAGGCGCACCGGACTATCTTTGGGTACAGTCAGAAAACCGTAGGGGAAATTGTTGCGCAGATCTTCTTTGGTGGTAAAGGGCAGGCTGCGAATATCGTCTATATACCGCAGTTTCTCGGCAGCGACACCGGCGGCAGCAAATTGCTGCCGGTAAAAGGGCGAACGGCTGGCACGGTCAATAGTCTTATGCAAACGTTCGAGCTGCAGTTGCTGCAGGCGCGCCGGCGCCAGCTGTTCGATCTCCGGTTCCCAGTACATGTGCATCATTTCCTTCTTAACAAAATCATCGGGCCAGAACTGGTCCGGTTTTAAAGTTTTAAGCGTCACCGGCTTTTCTGTCGTGATCAAAAACAAGCCGGCGCTGCCGAACATAACAGATTTTACGGTGAAATGGTAGAAAGGAGAGCAAGTCCCTTAATTGGACCCTTTAAGTTGGCTGGTTTTGTAAAAGAGGTCGGCCGCAAGGCATCGTTTAACGGTGTGATGCTCCCTTGCGGTCCGGACAGGAAGGCTTCAAAATAAAGGAGAAAAATTTTATGGTGGTACTCATTGCCTTGTTACCGGCGCCGACTCTTTTGAAATGGGTCGTACATTAAACTGGTCATCGACCACCGCACCGCTCCCCTGCTTAATTCCCTCACTGGTGATCAAGCGATAATCACCCGGAACATGAAAAATCTTTTGCTGTTCATCCCACCGAAGCAGAGCAGTAACGAGCTGAAAGTCTTTTTGGGGACCAAGCAATCGCGCTTTATTAAAGTCGAAAAGATGCTTCTTAAGATCAAAAATTGCACTTCGAGCCTGCAAATGTAACCAAGGCTTTCCGTCTCGAGAAATATTGAGGCTCATAGAATCGATCGTAGCACGGCTAATTTGCCCCATGCCACGAAGACCGGTGAGACCGTTGACGCCCTCTGCGAATCCGGCGGTCAGGGACATCTGCGCCTGATTTTCCCCTTCTGCCGCGACCGATGAGTCTTGAAAAAGGTCAAATCGCGTTCTTTTCAACGACACCTCGTTGAGATTCCTGACCCGAAAAATACCGAACTTGCGCGGCTTAACCTGTAACTGCTCGGCTCTGATACTAGTGGCAAGCTTGTTATTGCGGTACGAGTCATAGACCAGGCCGGTTATGGACAATGGCCGTTGCCGACCCTTTTCAAGCAGAGAAACTGCAGGTTTTGAATCATGGCCATTCACCAGCAACCAAACCAGACCGCCGACAAACAGCACAATGGTCAGCAGTAGCAGTGAAGAGAAAGTTCGACGCATTGCGAGTCCATATATTGCTGACATTAAAATCAGGATCAGCGCAGGTCATTAAAACAACCCGCGCTGATCCTGTCATCGGTTACAGGTTACAATCTGTCAAAAATAACCATTTATTTACTGGCACCACCAGTTTATAAGTGCCTTACAGCACTCCCTCCATGGAAATAGCAACCAGAGGATCCGGGTCTACGGGATCCACTGAATCCACTAAGGTGGCGCGCTAACTAAATGGACCATCCGTTAACAACAGGCTGCCATCGGCCGCAATTTCATAAAGCCCGGTTATCATGTCCTGCTGGGGAAAATAGCGCTCATATCGGTCCATGAGAAGCTAAAGCTCATCCCCTGACTAAACGGCAGCTCGCAGATAGTTTGCTCGGCCTCAAAATACCATTCAAAAGATTTTACCCTCGAGCTATTTATCAAGTGGGATCGGTGTAGCCGCACAACAGATCCGGACGGCCATCATGGTCCTCGTCCGCGTTGATATCCAGCTGATCCTCATCGACAATGATCCCACCCATGGTCGGATCGGGGAACATACTTGGCACGTCGTCAACAAAGTCAGGTGTCAACTCGCGCAGATCGATGCCAGTAAAAATTCTGGACAAGTTGAGGGTCAACTCGCACTCAGTCCCCTCATTGAAGGTTACCGCTGAACTCAGACTAGCCTTGAAATCGCCGAGAGCGGCTTTGACGTCAAGGATATCTGCCGCCATATCATCAGGATTGTCTGCATAGAAGGTGATCAGGTCATTATACTGAGCGACACCGGTGTCGCTCTCAGCCTCCACGGCGCTCATTGCGGCCAGCAACGAATCGGCGGCGCGGGACAGATGGGTCTTGGCGACCGCCAGGAAGATGGCATAGTCCGCAGCCAAGCTACCAACCTCGGTATATTCGGCCAAAAATTCCTCCGCGGTGAGGGAATCATCGCCCGATGTGTCGTTAAGGTCGAAGTCAAGATTATAGGCCATCAGCAAATTAATCTGACCGTACATAGCCTGGGCCAAACCCTTGATAAACAGCGCGTCACTGTAATCGTATTCGATGCCGGCCTGGGTCTTTTCAAAGGCTGAGCTGACCAGATCCAAGTCGTCGGCCAAGGTCTGCAGACGCCCAAGAAGCATGGTTGCCAGGGCCTGCTGAAACTCGCCGGAGTCTGGCGTTGCGGGAATAGGGGCAGGGAGATTACAGGTGGGCAAATTTTCTAAATCGCCACGGGTATCGCGATCGGGATCAATCCCAAAGGCATCAAGAATATCGCCGAGATTGTTGAGGCCATTGGCGGTAAAATCCGAATAGGGCTTGGCAAGCAGTACCAGTTCGGCCAAGCTACCAAAGAAGCGCGCTTCGTCCAGATCGGCTTGGTCTGCAGCAACATCAGTACCTATCAGATGCTTTGCGGCTTGGAAGCTATGCGCTGCAGCCAGCAATTCGTCGGCTGGAGAAGTTATAGCAGCATTAAATTGATCCAGAGATTCGTAGCCTTCGTCCAAAAAGTCTCTGACAGTGGTCAACGGTATGACTATATCTCCATGCGAATCAATTGCTACCGCCCCTTGAGTCGCAGCCTCCATCAGCTCCGGGATATTCGGAAAGGGCACATCAGCAAGCAGATCTGCTATCTCATCAGCATCGAGGGGCCCGGCTTCCTCTGCGCGTGCGACGGCACCGATCAGAGAGTCGGTAAGGACAGCAAAGCTGCTAACGCAATCATCGACGCCTGCACCATCAACGCTATACATGGCATTTACCACATCGGGAATATCGTCCTCATCATCATCAACCAACAGGCGTGAAACAACGCCCCTGACCACATCACCCCAAGAGGGATTCTCTGGCTCAAGCATATTCAGGGCCGCGTTGACCGCCAGATTCAAAATCATAGGAGCATACTGTTCCGGACCTGGATCTAGATACCCTTCTAGAGCCGCCATCGGATCGGCAGTTATGTCAGCTAATGACAAACCAGCCGCTTCGAGTATAGGACGGGCCAACTCATTACCGCATGCCTCATCACCCGCAAGACATTCTCCTCTTTCCCCGAGTTCTGCCGCCAGAGTGGTCAAGGGACTGACCACAAAACTACTGCCGGCCTCCCCAACCACCCGCTTGAGCGTGCCGGTGAATGGAGCGTCACCATGACGACCGCACTGAATCATCTCTATAGTGCTGCCGGCCAGCACCTCCCGTGCAAAAACGGCCAGCCCATCCTCACCACTGGGCTCTGAAATTTGACGAGGAGGCAAATTACCTTCCACGTCGATTTCTTGAAAAACCGCACCAACGATGTAGGGGTCAACAGCTGTAATCGTTGTCCCTTCAACTGCAGCTGCACCCGGTTCAGCGGAATCCGATCCACCGCTACCCCCACAAGCCGCCAATAAAGCCAAAAGCACAATCGCCAACGCCCCCCGTAAGCCAAATAAAATACCTGTCATTTTTCTTCCTCCTATGGATTGATAGGTCTCCCCGATAGACGGGAAGTAAAAGACCATATAAACCAAGCATACGATTAAGAAGTGTCAATCCTTACATATAGCCGCTTATTGCAGCCAGACCACGCAGCAAGCAGACAACTAAGAACACACAAAATACAAAAGCAACACCGTCAAGTAATAAAAACTAACTAAAAACAATTACATTAATTTCTTTGCAACAGTCAAGTTTATTTATTAATCCCAGATCCACCGCCACCAAATGAACAAGGGCTGGGCTTGCCCATTTTTGCTGTCTTTGGGCGGGAGCAGGGGGTTTCCCCGCACCGGCTTTCCCT
>CAZKQY010000011.1:0-4314 GCA_964555005.1 uncultured Syntrophotalea sp.
TGTTTGAGGGCAAGTCACCTCAATTTATGCTGCCTCAATAGTTGCTATCCGCCCCCAATCCAAATGTGTGGTTTGAGAGGTGCTGAATAGTTACAATAAAATAGATTAGCACGTAAATATACTTAGCGGCCGGCACGAAACAATTCAACAGCAATATGGCGATTATGGGCCTGTTGTTCTAAAACCATACGAGCGATATCGCCAGCCGTCAAAATGTTTTTCTCGACAAAAAAATCGCCAAGACGTTTTTGCTGGGAGCGTTGATAATAAAGTAATGTCTGCAACTGCCGATCGCTAAGATACTGCAGATGCACAGCTTTTTCCCCAAAACGTCGTAAATGCCCCCGGCAACTGAGTATAGTCCGAATTTCCTGATCACTCAGCCAGCCCCAGCGCTGAGCGATATCGCCGAGATTGGGGCGCTGGCGACGTTGCCAGACCAAAGCCTCAACCAGCTGCCGATAATCGATCAGGCGGTGATAGTAAAGGAACATGCCGAATTCCAAGGTACGGCCGGGCAAATGACCACAATAAAGGTGAGGTTGACGAGGCGTAGGCCCCCAACCGGGGGAACGCCACGCTTGAGCTTTTTCTTGTGCCTGCCGACTGCTGCGAAAACCGCCGGGAGATTGGGGCTGGGGCTGAGAAGGTCGTGGAGAGGAATGAGTGCAACCCATCAGGCCCAAACCACGCTCCCGCTGTTTGAAGAAGTTCCCAAACAGTTCATAAGCCGCCGCGACTTCTTGAAAGAGCCCGGTCTGACGCCGCCGTTGTGCCGCATTCCCAACAAAGATATCGGGATGGGTTTCTTTAACCCTCTGACGATAAGCGGTCTTAACTCCGCTCGGCTGCAGATAGGACAGAAAATCCAACGAAAGGTCGACCTCCGTCCCAAACAGGGTACGGCAAGCTTTAAAGATCTCGGGTTCAGAAAGGATTGGCGACAACTGCTTAAATCTCCTGGAATTTCAGGTCCGCCTGCAACAGTAGGCCGACAAGCCATACTTCAGCAGATAAATACCCTGCTTTTTTACCTGTTGCCACCCGCTATGTCAATACGCTGTTCTCTAACGCGCGTTTGAAGGACCGCCCATAAAGTGTTTCTACTTCCCTGGCATAAACCCTCTCCTTTTACAAAACATAGTGTGGCATGCCACACATGTGTGGCCAACGATGGTGTGGCATGCCACACCGTAACTCTAAAGACAGTGCCTGCAAAACCTTATAGGCCGTTCTCAAAGACCTGTAAAACTGGCATTATACAGCTTTTATCAACTCAAACACCATCCCCTAAACCTCTGAAATAAATCAACATTTATCTCTTAAACTATTTATACACAGGAAAGTCCCATCAATAAATGATGGTTCGGCACATTAATTGCCATCCAAGGAAAGGAACATAGTTTTAAAAAGCGGCATTCCAGCTCTTGAATAGCCCGGAAATTTTAGTCTGTTATTGCGCTAACTGGTTGCCTATAACCCATATTACCTTGTCCGTCTCTATGGTTTTGCAGATTTAATCGCTGGCAACAGCCTTACAAGCTCTTGGCAAAGGAGTCCGAAGTGAAGAATTTGAAAATTTCTCAAAAAATCTTCCTGTTAAGCGGAAGCATGCTGTTGATTTTCACCCTGGTAGCCAGTTGCTTGTACCTGGCGGCCAAGGCGAATGTCATCGAAGGCCGACGCAACGAAATCAAGCATGTGGTGGAAACGGCCTGGGGGGTCCTTGACCACTATGCCAAACAGGAATCCCAGGGTCTGCTCAGCGAAGAGGAGGCTCAGGAACAAGCCAAATCTTCTATTCAGTCGCTGCGTTTTGACGATAGCAACTACCTGTGGATTAACGACCTGCAGCCACGCATGATCATGCACCCCACCAACGCAGAGCTGATTGGTAAGGACCTGAGCTCCATCAAGGACCTAGACGGCAAAGCGATGTTTGTAGAAATGACCCAACTGGTCCGCAAGCAGGGCCAAGGGTTTGTCGAATACTCCTGGAACAAACCGGGCAGCGACAAAGCTGTCGGCAAAATTTCTTATGTTAAAAAGCTGCCTCAGTGGGACTGGATTATCGGCGCCGGAGCCTATACGGACGACATCCAGGCCACTCTGAGCAAGATATTCTATCTGACCTTCGGTTCCCTGGCCGCCCTGCTGATCGGCGGTATTCTGCTGACCCTGTACATCGACCGCCTTATCTCCAAACCCATCATTATTGCTGTTAGCGAAATGGAAAAGCTCGGAAGCGGCAATTTCAAAGTGCATCTCGATGTGGACCGCACCGATGAAATCGGCCGCCTGGCCGTCGCCATCAACACCACCGTCGATAGCCTGCGCGATATCTTTGTCGGTGTTCGCTCCATGGGTGTCCAGATTGCTTCCAACTCCCTGCATATGAGCCGGCAGATCGATACCTCGGCGAGCCATGCCCAGGAGCAGAGCGAGATTGCCAACGATATCTTTGCCAGCAGCAAGGAGGCGACCGCGGCCCACGGTGAGATTTCCAACAACACCCAACGCATCTGTGCGTCGACCAGCACCAACCTCGAAACAGCCAAGGTTTCCTTCCGGGAGTTGATGGATGTTAACGGTCACATGAACTCCATGACGGAGAAGATCGCCAGTTACACGAAGACCATCAACCAGATGGATTCCGAATCTCAGGAAATTAAGAAAATTGTCACTCTGATCAAATCTATCGCCACTCAGACCTCCCTGCTATCCCTTAACGCCGCCATTGAGGCCGCCCGCGCCGGCCAGGCCGGCAAGGGTTTCGCCATCGTCGCCGATGAAGTCAAAAAGCTGGCCGAAGAAGTCAACATTGCCAGTGAAAACATCGCCGAAAAAATCAATATCATGCTGACCCACATCGAAACCTCCATAGAGGAATCAAAAGAAGTCAGTCATTTATCCCAGATCACCAAGACCGCTGTGGCCAAATCGTCCAATAGCTTCAAGGTCATGATCAGCGACTTTGAAAGCAACGACGACCAGTTACAAGGCATCACCGCCTCGGTAGAAGAACTATCTGCGGCCAACGACGAAATCCACGGCAAGGTAACCACCATTAACGAGGTGAGCCAGGAAGTCTCTCAGCTAATGGCCGAAGGACAGCAACTGTCCGAGGGGCTCTATGAAATCACCGAAAGCCTGTTGGAAAACAATGCCCGCTTCATCACCGGCAAGGGCTATGGCGAACAGGTGGTCGCCGAGGCAGTGAAATTGCGTCGCAAGATACGGGACATTCTGCAGGAGATGCACAACCGGGGCACCAATATCTTTGACCGAAATTACCAGCCGATCCCGGGCAGCGACCCGATCAAATACAAGACCTGCTATGACGATGCCTTTGCCGGGGCCGTACAGGGCCTGACCGACGACCTGCTCAATAGCCTCAAAAGCGGCTGCTTCGTACTCTGTGTCGACGAAAACGGCTATGCGCCGACCCACAACGGCATCTATTCTCATCCCCCGACCGGAGACTATGAAACCGACCTGATCAACAGCCGCGACAAGCGCATGTTCACTGACAAGGCAGGACTCAAGGCGGCCAAGAACACCAAGCCCGTGCTACTGCACAGCTACATGCGCGATACCGGCGAAGTGTACAGCGAGTTTGCCGTACCTATCAAGGTCGATGGCAAGCACTGGGGCGCATTGCGTATAGCCCTTGCTCCCGAAGTCATCATGGACTAAAAAACGCTCAACTCGGCATGTGCACCAACCGCCCATCGGCTTCGCCGTTGGGCGGTTTTTTCTAGATTGACACTTAAGTGGTGTCCATCCGGAAACTATCCATGTTATCAGAGGACAACGAATCGAGACGCGGACTTATCGGGACAAAACCAGGGCGGGATCGTTCGCAAGGGCGGAAAAATCGATGAGCAGGGCCAGAGGAATAAAAGTATCCGTCTCCCGCAAGGGAAAACCGAGCAGTTCACGATTAAACAGGGCAAGCAGGTCGAATTCCCGGACGTAAACATGACGGAATGACCACCGCAACGTATCCAGGCTCAGGGGGTCGATACCTTTAAAGTTCAAAGTGCAATAGAGATCGGAAAAACTTTCACCGCTGTCGTCGATGTTGGGCAGGCCGTGGGTACGACAGATCATCGGCCGGTGCTCATAAACCAGGCAGGCGCCGTCCTCACTCAGCAGCGGGCAAGGTGTCGGGTCATCCTCCGGCATTTCCGTCCAGAGCTCCTCAGGTAAACGATTCGTAACTATTCAGCAAAAAAGTTCTTGACAGCCTTTTTCTGAAAAATAAGTAAAACAGCAATGCCTCCGATGGTTTTCCAAATGGGCATTGTCACG
>CAZKQY010000012.1:0-3518 GCA_964555005.1 uncultured Syntrophotalea sp.
GTGGGCAACATGACCTGCCCGCAGGGGGATCGGTTTCTGATCCTTTCCTGGCTCTCCTGTTTCCTGCTGATCGACTTTGCCGGAACGCGTCCCATGACCCGTTTCGAGGGCTCGGCCGGTTCGGGCAAGACCACCGCCAGCAAGATCACTTCGGCTTTACTCTACGGTGAACCCCAGCACAAAAAAGCCACCGACGCGGCGAACTACACTGACGGTTCCCAAAACCCGCTCATCGTCCTCGACAACATCGAGGTCAAGCAGATGACCGAGGATCTGACCACCTTCATGCTAACAAGCATCACCGGTATCGCCAAGGAGAAGCGCAAGAGCGGTACCGACAGTGAGACCATCACCGAGCGGACTAAATGCCTGCTGAATACCACCGGCATCGAGCCGCTGTGCGGGGAGCTTTCGGAGATCCTGTCGAGGTCCTTCGTTATCAACTTCGATCTCGCCAACCAGGCCAGCGATTGCTTCCTGGAATCGGAGGTCATCTCCGCCATTCAGCAGAACCGGGACCTGATCCTTTCGGCCATCATGAAGCGCACCAGCCATGTGCTGGCAATGATCCAGAAGGGAGCTCAGAAACAGGTCATGCGCCTGCTGCACAGAACCATGCCGACCCAAGGCAAGCGCCGGTGCAACGACTATCTGAGTCTGATGTACCTGATGATGCTGGCCGGTTCCGAGGAGCACGAGGTAACCACCGGGCTTGATGAGTTGAGCCCGCTGTTTATCGAGCAGATCCATTCCATCAATGACACCAGCCAGGAGATGGCGCGGGAGTCGAACCCCATCGCGACGGCACTGGGGTCGCTCTTCCACGCCTATCAGAATGCGGTGGAGCTCGACGAGAAGGCCCGCTACGGTGAGGACGACCGGGCGAACCACGTGGCCGGGTTCATCGAGCGCTACCAGGTCCGGTTCGAGAACGAGAACACATTGGAGCCGGTGTCGGCGGGACGGCTGCTCGTGGCGCTGCGCAGGGTCGGCCGGGAGTTCAACCTCGAGTTCGAATACAAGAAACCCGCCCAGCTCGGTCGGCGCATCAGCAACGACCTGGATGTCATCCGGGACGCCGGGTTCATCATCGATCCTCGGCGCAACGCCCACACCAAGAACTTCGAGTATCGAATTAGTCGCAAAGGTGTTTAACGAGATATTTTCTCTTTTAAATTGACTTCCAGGTCACTGTCGCCTATATTAAAGGCATGATAAAGCGAATATTTCACTTTAGGAGGCGGTAAGATGATAGTCAGTTTCTCACTCGAAAACTGGATGTCCTTCCGCAGCCGGGTCACTTTTTCGATGGTCGCCAGTAGGGAGCGCCAGCACGGAGACAGGGTTCCCAAGCTCGGCAAGTACCAGACGAGAGTTCTTCCGGTTGCGGCAATTTACGGCGGCAACGCGTCGGGCAAGACCAATTTCTTCAAGGCCCTGAGCTTTGCAAAGGCGCTGGTCGTCAAGGGCACACAGCCCGACAGCCTGATCCCTGTCGAGCCGTTCCGGCTGGACGCCAAGGGGGCCGGACAGCCGTCGCGGTTTGGCTTCGAGCTGCTGATCGACGAGATCATTTACGAGTTCAGCTTCGCGGTAACCCGCAAGGCTATCCTGGAAGAAAAGCTGGTGGTGATCACGAGCACCAGCGAGAAGGTGCTCTATGACCGCCGCGAAGGAATGCCCAATTTTGACGATTCGTTGACCAAAGACCAATTCCTTCAGTTCGCCTTCAAGGGGACCCGGGACAACCAACTTTTCCTGACCAATTCCGTTTCTCAAAAGGTCGACAATTTTCGGCCGGTCTACGACTGGTTCAAGGACACGCTTGAGCTGGTTGCGCCTGACTCGCGTTTCGAGCCGTTCGAGCAGTTCCTCGATGAGGGGCATCCCCTCTATACCACCATGAACGAGATGCTGCCGCAGCTCGATACGGGGATTGCCCACCTGGGCGGCGAAGAGATCCCGTTCGAAAACATCCCTCTGCCGGAGCCATTGAAGAACAAACTCCAGGAAGATGTGAAAGAAGGCATGACTGTTCGATTGATGACTGAACCCATCAACGAGCGGTTCGTTGTCACCCGTAAGGGCGGTGAATTGATTGCTAAGAAGCTGGTGACCTTCCATCCGAAGTCGGACGGAACCGAGGCCAAATTCGAGATCCGCCAAGAGTCGGACGGTTCACAGCGGGTCATAGACCTTCTGCCAGCATTTCTTGAGCTTTCGGCGCAAACCTCAAAGAAAGTCTATGTCATCGATGAAGTTGACCGCAGTCTGCATACCTTGCTGACTCGACGACTGCTCGATGCATACTTGTCCAACTGCTCCACGGAAACAAGGTCGCAGTTGCTGCTGACGACTCATGACGTTCTGCTTATGGATCAGCAGCTATTGCGTCGAGACGAGATGTGGGTGGCGGAAAGAGACGCTTCTGGAGCATCGAATCTGCTTTCCTTCAGCGAGTATAAGGATGTTCGCTACGACAAGGATATCCGAAAAAGCTACCTGCAGGGTCGGCTTGGAGGAATCCCTCGCATCTTGCTGGGAGGGACACTGACAAATCCCTGCCTTACGGAGCGAAGTGAGGGGGATGAGTGATGCCACCGAAGAGACGCAAATTCCAGAGACCCCTTGGCGAGCGTCGCTACCGCAAACTGTTCGTGATCGCGGTGGAAGGCGTGAAGACCGAGCCGCAGTATTTCGCTGTCTTCAATGACCAGCAATCGGTGATCCGGGTGAACTGTCTCAAAGGCAGTCACGATAGCTCGCCTCCGCAGGTCTTGAAGCGGATGGAGGATCATCTCAGGCAGGAAGAGCTGAGATCCTCCGACGAAGCCTGGCTCGTGGTGGACAAGGATCAGTGGACCGACGAACAGTTGGCACAGCTTCATGCCTGGGCGCAGGAACGCGACAATTACGGCTTCGCTCTCAGCAACCCAAAGTTCGAATACTGGCTGCTGCTCCACTTCGAGGACGGCACAGGCATCACATCCTCACGGGATTGCAGTGACCGCCTGAAGCGGTATATCCCTGGCTACGACAAGGGGATCGACGCCCGCAGGATCACCCGAGAACGGATCGACGAAGCCATCCGCCGCGCCCGGCAGCGTGACAATCCTCCCTGCGCCGACTGGCCACGCGCCCTCGGCGGCACCACCGTTTACAAGCTGGTCGAAAACATTCTCCAGGTCTGAGCCGCAATCGGCTCTATACCAAATCATTCAGGACGCTCTCGGCGTCCTTTTTTTTGCGGTGGTGCGGTGGATGGCCGATGCCTTTGCGGTGGATGACCACCGCACACCAAACCCTTGCCAGTTAAGGCTTCCGTGCCATTTGCGGTGGTTGCGGTGGTAATTCCAGAGGTCTTACCCCCTATGGGCAAAAAATATTTCCAAGTCACCCCTCCGACAACAGAGCAACGAAAAAAAACGGTGCCAGCGCGAGAGACATTCCCAGAATACCACCGCAACCACCGCACTCTCTCTTCTCTTTCTTTATAACCATCTAAAAACAAAGAACTA
>CAZKQY010000013.1:0-3092 GCA_964555005.1 uncultured Syntrophotalea sp.
ATGTCGAACGGGAGATGGCTTTGATCAAGGTGGCTGCCGAAGAGGAAACTCGCGCCGAAGTCCTGCGTATTGTTGAGATCTTTCGCGCCAAGGTGGTCGATGTGACGGCGCGTTCTTATACCTTGGAAGTAACCGGGGCGCCGACCAAGCTCGATGCGGTCATTGATCTGCTTAAGCCTATGGGCATCAAGGAATTGGTGCGTTCCGGTCCGGTGGTTATTGGCCGTGGTTAATAATCGCCCTGCAGGGCAGCGAGGATATCCGGCAATGAAAGTCTATTACGATAAGGACGCCGATCTGGGCATACTCGCCGGCAGGACTGTGGCGATTATCGGCTATGGCAGCCAAGGTCACGCCCATGCCAATAATCTACAGGACAGCGGTATTGAGGTGGTGGTCGGTTTGCGGATTGGTAGCCCCTCCTGGTCCAGGGCTGAGGCGGCCGGGTTGCGGGTGTTGGAAACCGCTGCTGCGGTGGAACAAGCCGATCTGGTAATGATGCTGGCTCCCGATGAACTGCACGGGGCCATTTATCGTCGGTCCATCGAAACGCATCTGAAGCAGGGCGCTTATCTTGCCTTTGGTCACGGCTTCAGCTTGCTCTATGGTCAGATTGTACCGAGGTCGGATCTTAATATACTTATGGTTGCGCCCAAAGGGGCAGGGCATATGGTCCGGCAGGAATATCAGCGTGGCGGCGGTGTGCCCAGTCTGATTGCCATTCATCAGGATCCGTCCGGAGATAGTCTTCAACTGGCATTGGCTTACGCTTGCGCCAACGGGGCCGGGCGCGCCGGCATCATTGAGACCAGTTTTCGGGAAGAGACCGAAACCGATTTGTTTGGCGAACAGGCCGTGCTCTGTGGTGGCACTGCGGCTCTGGTCCAGGCCGGATTCGAGACCCTGGTCGAGGCTGGCTATGCCCCGGAGATGGCTTATTTCGAATGTCTCCATGAGCTTAAGTTGGTGGTCGATCTGCTTTATGAAGGTGGCTTGTCAAAAATGCTTCATTCTATTTCTAATACCGCCGAATATGGCGTCTTGACCCGCGGTTCCCGTATCGTTACCGAACAGACCAAAGAGGTCATGCGTGAGATTCTGCGGGAAATTCAGGATGGTACGTTTGCCAGGGATTTTATTCTTGAAAATCAGGCCGGGTTGCCGGTCATGACCGCTCGCCGCCGGTTGTGTGCCGAGCACCCCGTCGAAAAGGTTGGCGGCCGCCTGCGCGGCATGATGAACTTTCTCGGGGACGACCGGTCGGTCAAGTAACCCATTAATCAACCTAATCACCTTGGAATCGAAAGAGAGAATTTTCGGTTTATCGGTGTGGTTCAGGCAAGGATATTTACTATGAGAAATCAACATCAACCCGTCGCTTCTGAAGGTTACCCCTTTGTCGCTCTTTTTGCTTTTGTCACCCTGGTTTTTGCACTGCTCAGTTGGGGGACGCTAACTGTTCTAGCTTTGGCTTTGACCCTGTTTACAGTCTATTTTTTTCGCAATCCCGAGCGCCATGTGGAAGCCGAGGAGTTGGCGGTTGTATCGCCGGCGGACGGTAAGGTGGTGTTTGTTGGGTCGGTGACTGAAGAACGTTACTTTAAGAGCGAGGCGATCAAGGTCAGTGTCTTCATGTCGGTATTCGATGTGCATGTTAACCGGGCGCCCTGCGATGGCAAGGTGGTTGATAAATTCTACAATAAGGGGGAATTTTTTAACGCTGCTCTCGATAAGGCTAGTTTGCAAAACGAGCAGGCCGGAACCCTGGTCGAGCACCCTTCGGGTAAGCGACTGTTGTTTGTACAGATTGCCGGTCTGATCGCGCGGCGGATCGTGGTCTATCCGCAAATCGGTGATCTGCTTAAACGGGGTATGCGTTGCGGTCTGATACGCTTCGGCTCCCGGGTCGATGTTTACTTTCCTGTTGATTCCGATGTGCAGATCAAGGTTGGTGATCGGGTCAAAGCCGGCGAAACTATTTTGGGCTATCTCAAATGAGCGGATCATCTCCCTCCTTTGATCGCCGGGAGGGTTTGCGCAAGGGCGTTTACCTGTTACCGAACCTCTTTACCACCGGCAGCCTCTTCGCCGGCTTTTACGGCATTATCGCGACTATGAACGGCGGCTACTATGTGGCCGCCTGGTTCATCCTTATTTCCTCGATTTTCGATGCCTTGGATGGCAAGGTCGCCCGTTTGACCGGTACCACCAGTCGTTTTGGTGTCGAGTACGACTCGCTGGCCGATCTGGTGGCGTTTGGCGTCGCACCCGGGTTGCTCATGTATTCCTGGGCCCTTAAGCCCTTTGGTAAACTTGGCTGGCTGGCAGCTTTTCTTTATGTGGTTTGCGGAGCTTTGCGCCTGGCTCGATTTAATGTCCAGGTTGATACCGTCGAATCGAAGCGTTTTCTCGGCCTGCCGATTCCTGCCGCAGCTAGTATGGTGGCTACTTGCGTGTTGCTCTTTTATCATTTGGGCGGTTCTGGCAGTATCCGTAAGGTGTCGGTGTTGATTCTCATCTATGTACTGGCCCTGCTTATGGTTAGTAATGTACGCTATTACTCCTTTAAGGATCCCGATTTCGTCAAACGTCAGCCCTTTGGTTTTCTGGTGCTGTTGATCTTTCTGATTATCGTGGTAGTGGCTGAGCCGCAGATCATGTTGTTTTCCTTGATGAGTTGTTATCTGCTATCTGGACCTGCCAGCTATTTGTTCCGTTTGCCCCTGTTGCGTCGCCTGTGCCGAGGTAAGTCGACCGGGTAAAAGTTTTAGGTTACTGAAAGGTTGTCTTGTCTGCCTTAAAATCGACGGAATTCCGAGGTCTTTGATAGGAAAGGTCTTGACACTTTCCGGGCCGATCTGGTTTAAATAGCCGCAGTTCAATGGAAAGGCGTTGAAGAGGAGTAGTAGGCTTATTTCCTGTTGCAGAGAGCCGGCGGTTGCTGCAAGCCGGTACAGGGAAGGTTGAACTCGCCTTGGAGCCGTCCCGGTGAAACGGATGTTTTGTAAACTCTGTCAGCCGGGGCCGTCAGCCCGCGTAAAGGGTAAAAGAAGGGTCGCTGCGGCGGCTGAATCAGGGTGGTACCGCGAAGC
>CAZKQY010000014.1:0-8115 GCA_964555005.1 uncultured Syntrophotalea sp.
CCCGCCGGTTCTACTTTTTATTAGGTTTATAGATCGGTTTTTATAATCCCCATACATTCACGACTCGCTGCCGTCCTGGGCATCAACCAAAGCCTCAAAACCGGCAATTACATCAAACAGTTCTTCAGTCACACTGTTCTGGCGCAAGGTATGATAATCGGCGCGAAAGGCACCGCGCATCTCATCGATGTTTTTTTCGGCCCGCTGCATGGCGGTCAACCGCGCAGCGTTCTCAGCGGCCAGGGACCCGGCAAAGGCTCGAAACAACGAAACGAACAGATACTCGGCGATCAGAGCGGCAAACAGGGGCTGCCAGGGTGGGGAGTAGAGGGGCAGACAGCGCCCCGGCCACCGTTGACCACTCATGGTGGCGAGCCACTGATCATCGGGAGGCAGCAAATCCACCTGCAGTTGTTCATAATGGGTGGCTTTAGCGGGGGCATTATGAAACAGCAATAAACGGGTTTCGCCATACTGGCTGCGCCAGGCCTCGAAACGTAGCAGAACCTTTTGCACAACCTCGGTGATGGCCTGGGCCGAAGAGGGTTGACGAAAGAATTCCTGCGCCTCCTCAAGCCGTTGAGCAATCCCCGCAGCCGCTTTCTCACCCACCGCCCAGACCAGGCAGCGCTCCCCCTCCTGGCACACCTGGCGATAAACTTTTTCGACCCCATCGAGTACCAGTTCATTGAAACGTCCGGCCATTCCCTGATCCGAACCGAAAACCAGCAACACCGTCTGCCGGGGTCGCTTAATTGATCCAAGCAGCGGTCGATCCCGCAAAACTGCCTGCAAGCCCATTTCCACGGTGCGATAATAATCGTCCAGAGAACGGAGCGATCGTTCGTACTGATGGATATTAACGGCAGCCATGGTCTTCATGGTACGCACCACGGTATACAAATCGTCGGCGCTGCGAATGCGCCGTTGCAGCGCCAGCAGCGCTTGACTCATGGGGTCTCCTTCAGAGCCCCGGCAGCGGCTTCCTGCAAGGCCAGCAAATCGTCTTTGGTCAGTTTTTCACCCCCCTCGATTCGAGCCGTGATCTCCGGCAGCAGCGCCAACGCCTCGCACACACGGTCCTCTGCCCGGGCCATGTCCGCTTCATCAATTTCATCGAACAGACCGCAATTGACCCCATGCAAAACCATCACCTGCTCCACGGCCGTGCGCGGCGCACACTGGCCCTGCTTAAGGACGGCCCGTACGTGCCGGCCACGGTTCAAGAGTTGGCGGGTCGCATCATCGAGGCGGGTCCCGAAGCGGGCGAAAGTTTCCAATTCGGTGAACTGGGCATAAGCCAGCCGCAGATCACCGACCACCGCGCGGTAGGCGGGCAACTGCGCCTTACCACCGACCCGGGAAACCGAGCGAGTGATATCAACGGCTGGCAGCAACCCCTTCTGAAAAAGACCGGGGGACAGATAGATCTGGCCATCGGTGATGGAAATCAGATTGGTAGGGATATAGGCGGCAAGGTTCTGCGCTTCGGTTTCGATAATCGGCAGGGCCGTAAGGGAGCCGCCCCCCCTCTGCTCTTTGAGCCGGGTCGCCCGCTCCAGCAGACGAGAATGGATGTAGAAGATATCGCCGGGAAAAGCTTCCCGGCCAGGGGGTCGGCGCAACAGCAGGGAAATTTCTCGATAGGCCCGGGCGTGGCGGGTCAGGTCGTCGTAAACCACCAGCACGTCCCGCCCCCGCTCCATAAAGTATTCACCAATAGAGGTGGCAGCATAGGGAGCGATGTACTGCAGGCCCGGCGGTTCATCCCCTTCGGCGACCACCACCGTGGTGTAATCCATGGCCCCCTGCTCCCGCAACTGCGCCACCACCGAAGCGACACTAGAAGCCCGCTGGCCGATGGCGCAATAGACACACAGCACCCCCTTATCCTTCTGGTTGATGATGCTGTCCACCAGCAGCGCGGTCTTGCCGGTCTGCCGGTCCCCGAGAATCAATTCGCGCTGACCACGACCGATAGGAACCAAAGCGTCGACCACCTTGATGCCGGTCATCAACGGTTCGGTCACCGGTAGCCGCTCCATGATCGCCGGTGCCGGTCTCTCCAGGGGCCACCGCTCGTGATAGGGAACCGGCCCGGCTCCATCCCGCGCCTGCCCGGTGGGATCAACCACCCGGCCGAGGAGCCCTTCGCCCACGGCCACATCCAGCACCCGCTCGGTGCGGACCACCTCGTCTCCGGACTGCAAGGCGCTATAATCACCGAGCATGGCCACCCCGATTTCCCGGCAGTCGAGATCAAATGCCAACCCCAGTACGCCTCCGGGAAAAGCCAACAACTCTTCGCTGCAAACCGTCTCCAAACCTTGAACCCGAGCGATGCCCCGACCAACATAGGCGATCCGCCCGACCTGCTGCAAACGTAGCTGCGGCTCCATGGTGGTCATAATCTGGTGCAAAGCCCCGAGGGTTTCGTCCAGCAAGCCGCTGTAAACACTCATAGACTCCTCCCGGAATCCTCTAATGCCCCGACTGCCTCTTCGAGTTGCAGTCCGATCTGCCGCTCCAGTTCGGCAAAGTAACTATCCACACCCCAGGATAATTTCAAGCCGCCAAGAATCAGTTCGATGCCAAGGGGCATTTCTTCTTCGGTGTCATAGCTGATGGCCAGATCTTGGCCGAGTACCTTGCGCAGTGCGGTTTCGAGATGGGCACGGGTGGTTTCGTCCAGCGTTTCAGCGCTTCGGACCAGAATCCCGGATTTTTCCGCCGCTGCCCGACAACTTGCCTGCTGTTCCTGTTCCAAAGCGGCTAATCGGTCGGTAAAACGTTGGACCAACAAAGTGATCAGGTCACACCCCGTAAGATCGTTGAGGGATTTGCGGGTAATCTGCAACACCTCGCTACCGACTCGTTTTTTCAGCTCGGCCATGAACCGTTGTCGATCCCGGCAGACTGCAGATTTCCAAGCCTCCGCCAAGGTCGCGGCTTCGGTCCGCCCCTCATCGATGAGCTGCTTTCGGTGCCGGGCAGCTTCCTCGGTGACTTCCCGCAGTTGTTCGGCGCGCCCTTCTTCCAGCTCCTTATTCAAGCGCCGATATTTAACTGCCTCATTCCTGGCGGTTTCCTGCTCCTGTTGAGCCTCCTGCAGACGGCCGGCGATTCGGGCCTCGCGGCGGTCCATGGCCTGCAGAATCGGTCCGTAAAGAAACCGTTTCAACAGCCAGATCAGCAACAGAAAGTTAAAGGTCTGTGCTGCGACGGTAAACCAGTCGATGAGCATCGCCTAGCCTCCCGCGGCCAAGCCGACAAAGTGCTGCCAGAAGGGATTGGCAAAGATCAGGATCATAGCGACGACAAAGCAGTAAATGGCCGTCGATTCAACCATCGCCAGCCCGACAAACAAAGTGCGGGTGATAGTGTTGGCTTCATCGGGCTGTTGTGCCAGGGCACTAAGGGCCTGAGCCAGGGCCCGACCTTCGCCGAGAGCCGGTCCGATGGCGCCGATGGCGATACACAGCCCGGCCGAGATAATTGAGGCAACGGCCACCCATCCGAGACTATCCATGTAAACCTCCTTGTCCGGTCGCTTCCCGAACCAGTTGCACTTTAGCTGCGGCGGCGATATAGACCGCCGCCAGAATGGCAAAGATATAAGCCTGAATAACACCAGTGATCAGTCCGAGCAATTGCATGACCACTGGAAAAAACAACGGCGTGATCGACAGCAAAATCCCGGCGATCATGCTACCACTCATGATGTTACCGAACAGCCGCACCGCCAGGGCCAGGGTACGGGACAGCTCGCCGAGAACATTGAAGGGCAGCATGAAAATCGAAGGTTTGATATAAAGCCCGAAAAAACCGCGCCAACCACGACGGCGAATCCCCCACCAGGGCACCGCGATAAAGACACTGATCGCCAGGGCTGCCGTAGTCGACAGAGAACCGGTCGGCGGCCGATAGCCCGGAACCACCGCCAGCAAATTGGCAAATAGCACGAATATGAACAGGGTGCCGAGAAAAGGCAGAAACTCCCGGGGCGGGGACAACCCCATATCGGCGATTTGCTGTTCGATGCCGGAGACCAGCACTTCGAGCAAATTCTGCCAGCGGCTAAGTTTCTCGTCGTCCTGCAAGCGTCGGGTCACCAACACCGAGCCGACGGTCAGCAGCAGCATATTCAGCCAAGTAAAGGCAATGGTAATGTTGAGTTTGGCAAAGCCTGCCTGCCAGAGAATAATCCCATCGGGACTGAGTTCCATTATGGGTCCTTATGATTGACGGACGCCGGTGGCCCGGCTGGAGATCTTTTGGCCATCAGCCACAACTGGCGAGACACCATGAAGCCGACGCCGGAAGCCAACAGCCCCCCATAACCTCGAATCGCCAGTAGATAAAAGCCCCCCAGAAGCAAAGTCAACCGCAGCAGCAGACTTACGCCGTAGAGTCGGTAGGGAGAAGAGGCTTTGGCCATGCGACAAAGGGTCAGCCACAGCCCGGCAAAGTAACCGGCCCCCATAACGGCACCGGCGACAAAGGCTATGACCAGTCCGGTCAGATCAGTCCCGATCATCTTGCTCCTCCTTTAGCGGCTTGCTGCGGTCCCCCTCAATGTCCCGACGCTCGCGGCTCAACCAGATCCAGGCATTGAGGCAACCTAAGGCCATACCGATAACCAACAGCATCAGGGTCCAGGAATAGGGACTGTTCCAGCGCCGGTCGACCCAGACGCCCAGCGCCGTCAGACTCACCGTCGGAATAGCCACGGACCATCCCACCAGGCCGAACATGCCGAGCCCGAACCAGGCCGGACGTTCCCCCTGCTGTCGGGCCCGCAGAAACCGGCTGCGCCGGGCGACCAGCCGGCGGCGAAACCGTTCCTCTCCAAGAGGTTTCCTTCCATCGCCAGGGGGCTTATCAGGGTTCATTTCAACTCCATGAAACGGCGCAAAAAATCGGCTTCTAATCGGGTCATGGCCGACCGGACCATCCGCTGCTGGTCGTCCATGACACCGAAACGCTCATCGACAATGTTCAACAGATCTTCCAGACGCGGGCCGAACACGGCATTGCGCACCGAAACGGTTACCTGCGAACCGTATTTGACCAGCACTCCCTGATCGATGGCGACAAAACCTTCTGCGTCATCCTGCTCCTCAACGAAATAGAGCAGGCCCGGCACCAGGGGGGCAACAAAATCAATATGCCGGGGGCGCAGACAGAAGGAGCCGTTTTGTCCCTCGGCCGTTAAACTGGCGATCGGCCGCTCCAACAGTACCTCGGTGGGAACCAACACCTTGAGCATCATGAACCGGCCCGTTGGGCCTGCTCAGCCTGTTGCAAGCGCTGATCGGCCTCATCTATACCCCCGATCATAAACAACGTCTGTTCAGGGGTCTCGTTGAATTCGTCATTGAGAATCCGTTCACAACCGATCAGCGCCTCCTCCAGGGTAACACTCCGTCCACCCAGGCCGGTGAACTGTTCGGTTGTATAAAAAGGCTGGGTAAAAAACCGCTCCAAACGCCGAGCCCGCATCACCGTACGGCGGTCTTCCAAGGCAAGTTCCTCAAACCCGAGCATGGCAATGATATCCCTCAGCTCTTCGTAACCGGCCAGGGTCTGCCTAACGGCTCGGGCAAGGTCATAATGCCGCTCGCCCACCACAGTGGGAGTCAGCATCTTGGACCCGGAGTTCAGCAGATCGATGGCTGGATAGAGACCTTCCCCGGCCCGTTTACGGGACAGAACGATAGAAGCCGACAAGTGGGAAAAAATGTGCACTGCGGCCGGATCGGTAAAATCGTCCGCCGGCACATAGACAGCCTGGATCGAGGTAATGGCACCGCGCCGAGTATTGCCGATGCGCTCCTCCAGCTCGGCCAGTTCGGTGGCCATGGTCGGCTGATAGCCGAGGCGCGAGGGCATCATGCCGAGCATGCCGGAGAGTTCCATGCCGGCCTGAATGAAGCGGAAGATATTGTCCACCAGCAACAGCACATCCTGACCAAGATCGTCGCGAAAGTATTCCGCCATGGTTACCGCCGCCAGACCAACCCGAAAACGTGCGCCGGGCGGTTCGTTCATCTGGCCGAAGACCATTACCGTACTATCGAGCACCCCGGAATCCTTCATCTCCCGATAAAGCTCCTCGCCTTCCCGGCAGCGCTCGCCGATGCCGCAAAAGATCGACACGCCTTCGTGACGGCCGACCATGTTGTGAATCAATTCGGTGATGAGCACGGTTTTGCCTACACCGGCCCCGCCAAAAAGGCCGGCCTTGCCGCCTCGCTCCAGCGGCGCCAGCACATCAATGGCCTTGATGCCGGTAACGAAGATTTCTGCTTTGGTGGCCCGCTCGGCCAACTCCAGAGGCCGACCATGGACCGAACGGAGCTGAGTATTGGCGACCGGACCCTGCTGATCGATAGGCTGACCGAACACATTAAACATCCGCCCCAGAATACCCTTGCCCACCGGCGCGGTCAGGGGCTGGTCCGTGACTTGAACTGTCGCCCCCAAGGCCAGCCCATAGGTCGTGGTAAGAGCCGTGCCGCGCAGCAGATGTTCCCCCAGATGCAGAGCAACCTCGATAACAACATCCTGCTCTTCCCCGGCCAGCAACAGGGACCTGAGGGGCGGCAGCTTATCGCTGAAACGTATATCCACCACGCCACCGCGAACCGCAACAACCCGGCCGCAACGGGCACCATGCTCAACCATTAGCTTCTCTTTCTAAGAATGGGCCATAGGTTCCCGATTGCAGGGCCAGCAGAAGTCTTGTTGGAGATCGTTGACAACTGGCTAACAAAAGGGTAACTGTTCGATCGTCTTAATTCTAACAGGTTGACACAAAATGCAAGTCTGCATCCATCGTCACAGCTCTGTTTTACATTAGGAGGCGGTCGGACTTACCATGAGCCGACACGAATATTCGTGCCAAACCGGCCGCGGAAAGATAAAATGATGGGAACTGATAACGACACCGAAAAGGTTTGGTGGCCGTTGCGCCAGGCTGTCCGTTGCAATAGTTACTACTCAGGAGATCACTTATGAAATTTCTATCCGGCAAATACGGCTGGCTGCTTCTTATAATGTTGTTGCCGGCCCTGGTGTTAGCGGCCGAACCGGAGAAACCCCAAGAACCGACGCCCTTGCCCGGAGTCATAGAGATTATCCCCCGGCTGGCGCTGTTGAATCAAAAAGCCGCCGCCGTGCCCAGCCAACTCAACGCACTGAAAGAAACGGAGTCCTTTGCCAAACCTCTGGAGCAGGCCCGTTTGGCACAGGAAAAACTTTCCCAGGGGATCGCTCAGTTCGAAGTCGACGGTTGGAGCTTCGACAGACTGCTTGCGGGCAGTGTACAGGTGGAGGATCAACGAAAAAATCTCGCCGAGCTGCTGAACGCCATCTCCACCCGGCTAATCAAACTGGATGCCCTGCGCCAGAACTGGCAAGAGCAGCAGGTCTTTTGGACACAGTGGAGTCAGGCAGACACCAGCAATCTGCTCAAGGATCAAAAATTATCGTTTGTCAAAGCCTCCGGCATCATTGCCGAAGCCCTGGCCCAGACCACCGAAGCCGGCAAGCCTCTGGTTGCGCTACAGAATGAAGTCCTTCAATTACAACAACAAAACCAGTTCTCGTTGAACAAAATTGAGGAAATGCTGCAGATCATGCGCGGCAAAACCTTTGAAAAAACCGAAAAATCCTTTACCAGTCCAGACTTTTACAGCCAGTTCAATCCAAACCTGCTGCTCGAGGCGCAAAAAAACCTGCGCCAGGTTGGCCGGATAGATCAAGACTTTCTCAACCAGAAAGGTTGGGTCGCGGCTCTGCAGTTATTGCTCGCGGTCGGCTTGGCCGGTTTCATCATTTTTAAACGGACCAAGGTTCGGGTCTCGGAAGAATGGCGGTTCATCGTCCTGCACCCGCTGGCCACCGGGGTGTTTGTCGCGGTCGCGGTCCTCGGCCCCTTATATGGTGCCGCCCCAGGCCTGTTGCGGTTGCTGCTTATCTGCCTGGCGGCCTTTTCCTCCGCCATTCTGGTTTCCGGATTACTGAAAACCCGCTGCAAGGTTCTGCTGGTTTACCTGATGGCCGCCTTGCTGGTCACTTCCACAGCCTTTCAGATCATTGCCCTGCCGATCC
>CAZKQY010000015.1:0-2631 GCA_964555005.1 uncultured Syntrophotalea sp.
CGCCACCTTCGCCTCGTCCCTGGCCCGGGACGGTCAGGACAATCAGTTTTTTTCCCGACAACTGCGGGTCATGGCAACAGAGCAGGACATCGTCCTGGCCCTGTTTGACCAGAGCCGCAACGAAACCCTCCTCGAAGGATTGGCCGAGGCCACCCAACTTGGTTGCACCACTGCGGCTACCCACGGCAAAAAAGAATTTCCCGGCGAACAGCCTGATTTTCTGTTCCGCATCGCCACCAATTCGCCACCGCGCACCGTAGAAGCTAGCATCTTTTTTGCTCATATGCTCGGCGAACTGGTAGAAAATACCCTCTTCGGCATATGATCAACCACGAAACATCTCTTATCCATTCCGTCTGGAACCTTTGGCCATGGCCGACTATCCGCTGCACATAAACCTGGCCGATCGGCTTTGCGTAGTGGTCGGCGGCGGCCCGGTCGGCCAGCGCAAAATCGCAGGACTACTGGCCGCCGGTGCCCAAGTACGACTCATCGATCCGCAGCCACCTGCTTTTGAACTGAACGAACATATCGAGCTCGTGGCCCGGTGCTACCAAACCGCTGATTTGGACAATGCCTTTCTGGTCTTCGCCGCCACCGGCAACGGCGAACTCGACCGGACCATCGCCACCGAAGCGCGCCGCTTGGGCGCTTTAGTCAACCTTCCCGGCGAGCCCGCTGCCGGTGACTTCACCCTCCCGGCAGTCCTGCGAAGGGGCGATTTAACGGTCAGCATCTCCACCGCCGGTCGCAGTCCGGCTCTGGCGGCCCTGTTAAAGGAACAATTGAGTAAATGGCTGCCAGGACACTGGGCAACGGTACTGGAAATCCTCGCTGCAGTTCGGGACAAACACCTGGCAGAACCCGCCCAAAGCCCCTATAATTGGCAGGCAGTCGACAGGCTGTTAAAAAATGAGCTGGTCGAGTTGGTCTCAGCCGGCCAAACAGCCGCCATCGACCACCTGCTGAAGCAAACCCTGGGAGACAGCTATACTCTAAAAGAGTTGTCCATCAAGCTGCCTTCCCAACCCATGTGAATACTATGAGCCACCTGCTGTTCAAAATCACCTTGCTGTTTTATCTAGCCGCCTCCTGCGGCTATCTGCTGTATATCGCCAGCGGCTGCTGCACTACGGAAAAGATCGGCCGCTGGCTGATACGAGTTGGCTTTGCCCTGCACTGCGCTACCCTGGCTCTGCGCTTTTTCGAAATGGGCCACACACCGGTGGCCAACCTGCATGAGTCACTGTCTTTTTTCGCCTGGTGCATTACCGGCATCTTTCTACTCTTCGACCTGCGTTACGGACTGGCGGTACTGGGCGCGTTCCTTTCACCCCTGGCTCTGCTATTGATGGTCATCGGCAACGCCGTTCCCCGGCACCTGGCCCAACCCAGTCCAATGCTCGATAGCTGGTGGTTTCCAGTTCACGTCAGCCTGGCCTTTCTCGGTAACGCGGTGTTTGCCGTAGCCTTCATCGCCGGAGTGATGTACCTGTTGCAGGAACGGATGTTGAAAAGCAAACGCCTGTCGGCACTGTTCTTTCGTTTGCCTTCTCTCGACACCCTCGACACCCTCAATTACCGCTGTCTGACCTGGGGCTTCCCCCTCATGACCATGGGCATCATCAGCGGAGCCGTCTGGGCCCACTCCACCTGGGGCAGCTACTGGCGCTGGGATCCCAAAGAGACCTGGGCACTGATCAGCTGGTTCGTCTACGCCGCCCTGTTGCACGGTCGCCTGGCTATCGGTTGGCGCGGTCGACGGGCTGCCCTGTTGGCCATTATCGGCTTTCTCTGTCTACTCTTCACCTTCCTCGGGGTCAATCTGCTGCTGTCCGGACTGCACAGCTTTGAAGCCCTGAGCGGCCGGTAAGGCGGCACTGTCCTTATGCAAATTGTCGCCGTCGGCTTAAATCACAAATCGGCTCCCGTATCCATTCGCGAACAGATCGCCTTTTCTCCGGAGCGCCAGAAAGAAGCCCTGGCCCAACTCCTCGAATCTCCGGAGATCCTTGAAGGGCTGCTGCTATCGACCTGCAATCGTGGGGAGCTCTACGCCTGCAGCCACGATGGCCCGGCCGCCGCCAGCCGCCTGAAATTTTTTCTCGCCGAATTTCACGGACTTACCGCAGAGAGTCTGACCACCCATCTCTACGAATTTCATGCCGAACAGGCGATCCGTCATCTGTTTCGGGTGGCATCCAGCCTCGACTCAATGATCATCGGTGAACCGCAGATCCTCGGCCAGCTAAAGGAAGCCTTCGCTGTTGCCGAAGGCTGCCGTAGCGTCGGCCTGATTCTCACCCGCTTACTGCACAAAGCCTTTTCTGTGGCCAAACGGGTGCGCAGCGAAACGGCCATTGCCTGTCAGGCCGTCTCCATCAGTTACTCGGCGGTGGAGCTGGCACGAAAAATTTTCGGCTCCCTGCAGGACCGCTCGGTGATGATCATCGGCGCCGGCGAAATGTGCGAACTGGCAGCCCGCCACCTGGTCAACCACCAGGCATCCGATTTACTCGTCGCCAACCGCACCTTCGAACGGGCCCTGCAACTGGCCAAAAAATTCGACGGCCGGGCGATCCCCTTCAGCGACTTTCCCGACTATCTGCCGCAGGTCGACATCGTGCTGGC
>CAZKQY010000016.1:0-1656 GCA_964555005.1 uncultured Syntrophotalea sp.
CGAGACTCCTCGTCCACGTCGAAAATGCCGAAACGTATCCCGGGAAATTCACTGAAGCGCGATTTTGCTCCGGCGATAAAAAAGGTCGCCACGTCCGTAAAGAGATAATCCACCTCCGTGTCTTTTAGGGTGTGCAGTACTTTTTCCGTTGTCGCTCCCGTACCTCCTCCAATTTCCAGAATGCGCAGCGGTTTTCCCGGCTGCTCAAGGGCAATGCGCTTCAGGAGCGTGCAGATGCAATGGTTGAGGTAGTCGGCCATGGTGTGTTCGAAGTACAGTGCCCGAACGTGGTCGAATTTCCCTTCGGGAAAGAGAAGGGAAACCGGGTCCATACGACCGCTCAGCAGTTCCGGCAGATTATCCGTATTGCTCCGCACGTAGTTGATGAAACCTTCCGAAGAAAGCCTGGCGGGCCAGGACGCTTCAGCCGTGCGCCAGTATTCCTGCACCTCTTTTTCGTTTGTTCGTTTCGGGCAATTCACGTGTCCCGTAGGAGATTCCCGGAGCAATCCGTTTTGTGTCAGTTTGACTATCCATCGGCGAACCAGCCAGCGGTACCTGGGGGCGATTCCTTCGTTTTCCAGAACGGCTTTCATTGAATGGCCGGCATCGTCGGCAAACAGCCCCAAACCGTGCAGGGCATGGAGCATGGAGAACAAAACGGCTCGGTCCAGGCAGGCTGCCGCCTTTTCAACGGCCTCTCCGTCGAGTCCTTCGGCCATAACATCGGCCTGTTCGCCGATACCGTCCACCAGCGTTTCAAAGGTGGCGGTTTCCTTCTTCCTGTCTGGCGCCTTTTTCCGGAGCGTTTCAACGACACCCAGCAGCGTCCTGTCCCGGCTGGAAGCGTCTAGCACCACCCCCGCCGCCGCGACGGCCGGGTGCTCCTGGAGAGCCGCTTCGATTTCACCAAGCTCGATCCGGTGTCCCCTGATCTTTACCTGGGTATCCTCGCGGCCGAGAAATTCTATTTCGCCACCGGGGGTGTATCGGCCGAGATCGCCCGTGCGATAGAGCCGTTGTCCGTCCATGGGATGGAAGGGGAAGCGCGCCCGGGTGGTTTCCTCATCGTCAAGGTAGCCTTGTGCCAGACCGTGGCCGGTAATGTACAGCTCACCGGTAACCCATACGGGACAATCACGCATCCGGGCATCCAGGATCCGGAATCCCTGGTTCGCCAGGGCGCGGCCGTAGGGAATGCTGCGCCAGCCGCTCTTGAAGCCTTTGTAGATATGGTAGATGGACCAGATCGAGGCTTCCGTCGCCCCGCCCAGGCTTACCACCTGTACATCAGGCAAACGCCCGATAAGTTCATCGGGCAGGGAGAGGGGAATCCAGTCTCCGGAAAGGAGGGCCAGCCGCAGTTGGGGGAGCGACGGGGTTTCCGGGGAATTCAAATAATCCACCAGCATCTGCAGTAATGCCGGTACGGAATTCCATAGGGTGACCCCATGGACATCCATCAATTCGGCCAAGTGGGAGGGGTCCGCGCGTCTGTCCGCGTCCGGGTAAACCAGTGCGCCCCCTACGGATAAAGGACCGAAGATGTCGTAGACGGAGAGATCGAACCCCAGTTGCGAAACTCCCAGCACCCTGTCCCCTTCCTTGATATGGAAGCGGCGATTGATGTCCGCGATGGTGTTGGCTACTGCGCGG
>CAZKQY010000017.1:0-4479 GCA_964555005.1 uncultured Syntrophotalea sp.
GCGCGAGGGTATCGATCAACCAAGAACCTGATCAACATGGCTTACCTGATTGCGGGCAAACTGGATTTCAGGCTACCCACTTGAAACAGCGAGGAGCCCCAGCATGGCTCCGCTTTATCTGTTCTTTTCTTTTGTAACATTCCAGACTTTCTTGTTCGTAGCACCTACCAAGTAAAGCCCTCTTCTTTTCCAGGTCGACCTTAACTTCGACGCCTGACTTAATTGATTTGTTGTAGTGTGTTGTTTTTGCATGATACTTGGAGCTAACTTTATTAGTAATATGGCTCTCGCGACCTTTGACGTTTGCTTTAAGAGTTTCGGCTGGATATTGGTTTAACAATCGTTGCCGTTCCCCCCTTTTTTCAATTCTTTTTTGAGCAAACCATTCTCGCCGAAATGAGATTGCATCTGAAATTTTTTTCAACCAGTTAAACATGGGGGTTCCTAATCACCTAAAATTTAGCAATAGAATTGCAGATAATCTGACCAACCATTGGATTTGAGCCGAGAAAACCTTTTTCTTGACAGATATCAGCGGAGCATTTTGAATTATTTGTATACCACATCCCATTGCAATAACTGTTAGTGCATCATTGTATATTCAAGGTGGTTCAACTCCCAGAATAAAACATCCGATAATTCCTGGTTTATGAGAAACAGCCACTGATCGGTGGATTGGGGGCTTAGTAATGACAAAGTGTTTTTATTGAAGGTCGCTAAGAGACTGTCGGCCTTAATATGAGTCGACGGAAAAATTGTCTGATTGGCCCATATTCTCGACAATTTTCGTCAAATAGCCCTGCTATTCACTCTCAAATTCTCGAAAATCTGTTCTTAAACAGCCAATTTTTCATTTCGGTCCGTCAAGTCCGACAGAATGAAGAGTCTTTGCTACGCTTGGTCAGCGCTGTGCTGTCTGAGATCAGTTAGGATTGGGAAACCTGAAAGGTCTATCTCAACATGGAGACTGAATGACGGCGGCCCGTAATTTACAGAAAGAAAGTTACTTTATCTCCTTGTATTCCTGATCATCAGAATAACCGCCAACTACGCAGGAAATGTGATAGAAATGTGAAAGTTTTAGTCGCTCATTGGTTGGCTGTTTTTTTTTAAATTGAGTTGTGATAGGAACATAGACAGTTTTTTAGTCATGTATTTTCACCCTGTTGACGTTTAACATCAAATGCTTCGTTCTCTTGGGTGTCACCCATATTTTGACCAAAGAAAAGATCTCGATTTGAAAAAAATGAGTGGCGCAAATAGGGGGTGGGGACCGGAAAAGTTTCTTGGCCTGATTTTGTTGCTGGCGGTTTTGACCCTTGCAGCCTGTGCATCGACCAATCCGGCGGTACAGAGTCCCATCACGCTTCCGGAACGGTTCTCATCGACGGGTCAAGCCGATCTGCCGGTTAGGTGGTGGCAGTCCTTTGCCGATTCTACCCTGAATAATTTCATTGAACGGGCCCTGGCTGGAAACATGAACCTGAAAAGCACCTGGGACCGCCTGCGGCAAGCTCAAGCGATTCAACGTAAGGTCGGTGCCGAGGGCATTCCCTCCCTGGATGCCGAGGCTTCCTTCAGCATGTTGCGGTCGAATCAGAACGACAACAGCGAAACTTTCCACGATTTCAACCTGGGCCTGGTGACAGGCTATGAAATCGACTTGTGGGGCCGAATCCGCTCCGATCGGGAAGTCGCCATCTACGACTACCGAGTCAGCGGCGAGGACTTGCGTGCGGCCGCGCTGACTCTGTCGGCGCAAGTGGCCGGAACCTGGTATCAGCTGGTGGAGAAATACGGTCAGCTCGAACTTCTTGATAACCAGATTGACACCAACCGCCAAGTACTTGAGCTGGCCACTCTACAATTTCGCACCGGCCAAACCGGTATTGCCGATGTGCTGCAGCAACGGCAGCTGGTCGAATCGAATATGGGTGAACGGGCACAGGTTGCGGGACAGGCACAGGTTCTGGAAAACCAGTTGAGTATCTTGGTTGGAACTCCGCCGGGGCAATTGCAAGTACCACACTTGGCCGACTTGATACATCTTCCTCCCCTTCCGTCCACCGGACTTCCTGCTGCCTTGGTAAAAAACCGCCCTGATGTTCGCAGTGCCTGGTTTAAGGTTCTTTCCGCCGATCAAAGTACGGCTGTCGCGATAGCAGACCGTTTTCCCCGGCTGAGTATTTCCGTCGGAATTTCGACGGGAGGAGAACATACTCGCGAGTTATTCAACAATTGGCTCGCCTCCCTGGCCGCCAACCTCGTGGCACCCTTGATCGACGGCGGACTGCGCCGGGCGGAGGTTGACCGCAGCAGAGCGGTGACCGAAGAACGTTTGCACACCTATGGACAAATCGTCCTGGAAGCCTTGGGGGAAGTGGAAGACGCACTGGCCCGCGAAGCCCGTCAGCATGAATATTTGCTCAGTATCGAGAAACAGCTTAAGCTCGCCCAAACCGTCATCGCCCGGGTGCGGGACCGATATATTAACGGATCAGAAGACTATCAACGGATCCTCATCGCGCTTCTTTCCTACCAGCAATTACAGAGAAATTACCTCAGCGGCCAGCGCACCTTGATTCAATATCGGATTGATCTCTGCCGTGCCCTCGGCGGAGGCTGGCCGATGTTACCGCAGGAGAAAGAATTATTGCCGGGTCAAAAGACCAACGCCTCCTGAGTTGGCGCGAACAATGATTGAGGACTACTCCGGCTGGTATTTTGGGTTCGGTAGCAAGGCGTTATAAACAGAACGAAGGAAATCCATGGAACAACACATCCCACCGACCGAACAGGACCTCGCTTCTTCGCCAACGCAGGCGAAGCCTCCCGGATCACTTCTCATGCGATACCTGCTGCCGCTACTGATTCTGCTCGGCGCAGTGGCGGTTGCCACCTGGATGATGGAAACCGGTCCCCAGGCCAAACCTCAGACCAAGACCCGCAACGCCACCCTGGTACAGATTCAAACGGTTCAGGTCGGGCCGCAGCAGACCCTTATCCATGCCATGGGAACGGTACAACCGGCTCGCGAAGTTCAACTCATGCCCCAGGTCAGTGGCGAAGTTATCGAACTAAGTCGGCAATTGGTGCCGGGCAGTTTCTTCGCCGAAGGGGAAAACCTGCTGAAAATCGATGCGACCGATTACCGGTTGGTCGTGCAACAACTGACCAGCGAGGTGGCCAAAGCCGAAGCCGAGTTGCAGCTCGAACAGGGGAAACAGCTGGTGGCTCGCCGAGAATACGAACTGCTCGGGGAAATAGTCAGTGACGCGGAGCAGGCACTGATTCTGCGGCAACCGCAGTTGGATACCCTGAAGGCCGCGCTCGACACAGCCCGGGTTCGCCTGGAGCAGGCTCGCATCGACCTGAGCCGGACCGAAATATCCGCTCCTTTCAATGCTGTGATTCAATCCCGCAACATCAATCTCGGAACCAGGGTCACTCCGTCTTCGACTCTGGTTACCCTGGTCGGAACTGACGTTTACTGGGTCGAAGTCTCGGTGCCGACCAGTCAACTCCGCTGGATCAACTCGCCGCGCAATGAAGGAGAGAAGGGGGCCACCGTCAAGATCTTTGACCAAGCGGCCTGGGGCAAAAAGGACTACCGCACCGGGCGGGTCATCCGCCTTAGATCGACTGTGGAGCAGGAAGGACGAATGGCCCGATTACTGGTGGAAATAAACGATCCCCTGGCACGCAAGCCAAGCAATACCGGCCTGCCGGTAATGCTCATTGGAGCCTACGTGCAGGTAGAAATTACCGGTCGCAGTGTCGATTCGGCGTCCGCTCTCGACCCCGGTTTTATTCACGAGGGGAATCAGGCCTGGATCATGAACGACGATGGGCGGCTGGAGATCCGACCGGTGGAAATTTTATTCAGGGGAAATGGCAAAGTTCTGGTTGAAAAGGGCATCGCTGAAGGTGAGAGGTTAGTGGTATCCGATCTTCCCGCTGCGGTTGAAGGGATGCAATTACGATTACAAGACAGCCCGACACCAACGGTCGACGAGAAGGATCGTCAACAATGAGTGACGCCGGCCGTCGCGGGCAAGGCCGTAGCCCCATCGCTTGGATGGTGAACAACCGGGTAACCCCCAATCTGTTAATGCTCTTTCTGCTGCTGGGCGGGCTTTTTATGACCACCCGGATCAAGCAGGAGGTCTTTCCCGAGTTCGACCTCGACCTGGTAACGGTCAACGTCAGTTATCCCGGGGCCAGTCCGGAGGAGGTCGAGCAGGGAATCATCCTCGCCGTCGAAGAAGCGATCCGCGCTATTGACGGAGTCAAGGAACTGCAGGCGACGGCGTCGGAGGGGAACGGGAAGGTTAACGCCGAGCTATTGGAGGGAATCGACCAGCAGAGAGTTTACCAGGACATCAAACAAGAGATTGACCGCATCACCACCTTTCCCGATGACGCCGAAGAACCCCGAGTCTCTCTCGCTATGCACCGCCGGGAAGTTCTTAACCTGCA
>CAZKQY010000018.1:0-10699 GCA_964555005.1 uncultured Syntrophotalea sp.
AATAAGTTGGTCTGGACCCGCCAAGTAAAGGAGCAGGGTCCGGCCGAGAATCTGGGCTACGCTGGCACCGGTTTGCGCCGCCAACTCGGCTGCGACGTCTTTGCGGTCCTGTGGGCAATTTTCAAGGATCTTGACTTTGATCAGTTCGTGAATTGCCAGTTGCTCTTTACAGGCCGCCACTAATTTATGGGTAACCGCTTCTTTGCCGACCATGACGGTCGGTTTTAGGTTGTGTCCGAGGGCGCGCAGATGGCGCGCCTGTTTTCCAGTTAATTTAGGCATTATTGACTCCAATTTTAAGGATCGAGTTTTAAGGACTGAAGATTCTACCAGAATGGCTTCCTGAAAGATAGCATTTCAATGGGCCAAGATTATGATTGACTAGGGGTTGTGTTGCCGAGGAGGACCTTTTTTGTCCGGCCAAAACGTTGTTGTTTTTTTCGGCAAATAGAGATGTTGTTATGATGTGTAACTGTTTGGCTTGGTCCCGTATTGATTAATGGCTTGCAGAGTATTCCCTTGGTTGCGAAAGGTCGAAAGTCGTGGGATCGTTTCCCGTGGCTGTGTCGAAATGGCACAAAATGAACCATAATCATCAAACAGGATAATGCTTGGGTCGATGATGTGTCTTAGGGGGTGGGGTAGGTGTAAAAAAATGTTTTAAATCAGGGCTTATGGCATTGACAGATTGTTTTGATTTGTGTAGAAATTGGTGGGCTGTGGAAAACGGGGGTTTTGCACAGAGGGAGTGGCTGGATCTAGTGTACAGAGTCTGATACCGGTCGAAGCCCATTTCGTGTAATTCTTATGGAACTGCAGATTGGTAGGAGGCGCTGATGTTGAAGAAGATTCTTAGCTTTTTTTGTAAACCCAAGCCAAATTTAGACCTGGCGAACGAAAAGGAGAGGAAAAACAGTATGCAAACGTCCACTTGTCGGAAAGAATGTAAGATTCCTGAGCGTGCTACGTTGCCTAAAGACCTCTATGTGAAGCTTGCTGAGTTTGTCTCGGAACTTCCCCAAAAAGAGGGTCATTTGGTGACCGCACTGCACCAAGCTCAGCACCTGTTTGGTTACCTGCCTCGCGAAGTGCAGGAATTTGTTGCTGACCAGATGGAAGTTTCCCTTGCCAAGGTTTATGGCGTGGTCAGCTTCTACACTTTCTTTACCCAGATTCCCAAGGGCAAGCATCCCATCTCGATCTGCATGGGTACCGCCTGCTTCGTTGTTGGTGCTGAAAAGGTCGTTGAGGCCTTTAAGTCCCAGCTCGGAGACATTGAGATCGCCGAAGTGACTCCCGACGGCAAATTCTCTATCGACTGCCTGCGCTGTGTCGGTGCTTGTGCACTGGCTCCGGTGGTTATGGTCGGTGATAAGGTCTACGGGAAAGTGACTCCTGATATGGTTAAAGACATCATTGCTGACTTTTCATAAGGACGGGGGAATCTGAAAATGGCAAAAATTAATACTATTGCTGAGTTGAAGAAGTTGCGTGAAGAGCTGTTGGTTTCTGCAAAGGCTAAAGCCGGCAAGCCTCTGGTCAATGTGTCCCTGGCTACCTGCAGCGTTGCTTCCGGCGGCCGTGATGTTCTGGCTGCCATGCAGGCCGAAGCTGCCGCTCTAGGCCTTGATGTTGAGTTTATGCAGTCCGGTTGCATGACTTACTGTTTTGCCGAACCGACCGTAGAAGTGACCTTGCCCGGCAAAGAGCCGGTGTTATTTGGGTACATCGACACTGAAAAAGCCAAAATCCTGGTACAGAAATACATCAAGGACGGCGAGCTTATCGAAGGTGTCATTCCGGTCGGCTACGAGCGGATTGTTCTTTAATATAAGGATAAGGAGAGACTAGCTATGGCAGAGAAAAAGCAGCTTAGAATAGCCACCAGGAACTCCGGATTTATCGATCCGGAGAACATTGATTCCTATATCGCCGTCGGCGGCTACCTGGCCCTGGCCAAGTGCCTCGGTGAAATGACCCCTGCACAAGTCATCGAAGAGATGAAGAGTTCTGGCCTGCGCGGCCGCGGTGGTGCTGGTTTTCCCACCGGCGTCAAGTGGGGTTTTGCCGCCAAGTACGCCAGCGATACCAAGTATGTGGTCTGCAACGCCGACGAAGGTGATCCGGGTGCATTTATGGACCGTGCCGTTCTCGAAGGCGACCCTCATAGCGTGCTCGAGGCCATGGCCATCGGCGCCTACGCTATTGGCGGCAACAAAGGCACCATTTACATCCGTGCCGAGTATCCTCTGGCCATTTCCCGGCTGAAGATCGCTATGGCTCAGGCTGAAGAAAAAGGTCTGCTGGGCAGCAACATCTTCGGCACCGACTTTTGTTTTGACATCGACATTAAATATGGTGCCGGTGCCTTCGTCTGCGGTGAAGAGACCGCGTTGATCAATTCCATGGAAGGTAACCGCGGCGAGCCTTACACCAAACCTCCGTTTCCCGCTGAAGCCGGTTACTGGAATAAACCGACCATCGTTAACAACGTCGAAACCCTGGCTAATATCCCGGCCATTATCATCAAGGGGGCCGACTGGTACAACAAGATCGGCTCCGAAACTACCAAGGGCACTAAGGTTTTTGCCCTGGCCGGTAAGATCAAAAACGTCGGTCTGGTCGAAGTTCCTATGGGCATCACCCTGAGGGAAGTCATCATGGACATCGGCGGCGGCTGCCCCGGCGGCAAGAAGTTCAAAGCCGTACAGACCGGTGGTCCTTCCGGTGGCGCGCTGACCTACAAAGATCTCGACGTCAAAATCGACTACGAAAGCTTGGCTGCCTGTCAATCGATTATGGGCTCCGGCGGCATGGTCGTTATGGATGAAGACGACTGCATGGTTGCCGTATCCAAATTCTTCGTCGATTTCACCATGGACGAAACCTGCGGTAAATGTACTCCTTGCCGGGTCGGCTCCAAGCGTATCTATGAGATGCTGGACAAGATCACCATGGGTCAGGGTACCCTCGAAGATATCGAGAGGCTGAAGATGCTGTCTCTCGCCATTAAAGACACCGCATTGTGTGGTCTGGGTCAGACCATGCCCAATCCGGTTTTGTCGACCATGCGCGTCTTTGAAGATGAGTACCGCGCTCACGTCATCGATAAAAAGTGCCCGGCCGGCGTCTGTTCCGACCTGCTCGAGTTCACTGTGGTAGCTGATAAGTGCGTGGGGTGTACCCTGTGCGCCAAAGTCTGCCCGGTTAACTGTATCAGCGGCAAGGCCAAGGAAGTTCACGTCATCGATCAGGCCGCTTGTATCAAGTGCGGTGCCTGTCTCGACAAGTGTAAGTTTGACGCCATCATCAAACAGTAAGGAAAGGAGACATATAGCATGTCTATGATGAATATAACCATCGACGGTAAAGCCACCCAGGTACCGGCCGGCAGCAAGATTCTCGATGCCGCTAAGAAGCTGGACATCTCTGTCCCGACTCTGTGTTACCTGAATCTGGACGTCATGAAGTACAACAATATGGCAGCTTCTTGCCGCATTTGCGTAGTGGAAGTCGAAGGACGTCGCAACTTGGCTCCTGCTTGTGCCACCCCGGTCATGGACGGCATGATCGTCAAGACTAATACCTTGCGCGTGCTGCTGGCTCGTAAGACCGTTCTTGAACTGCTGCTCTCCGATCATCCTAAGGACTGTCTGGTTTGCGCTAAATCCGGCGACTGTGAGCTTCAGGATCTGGCCGAGCAGTTCGGTATTCGCGAGATTACTCTTCAGGGCGCCATGTCTACCTATCGCACGGATGTGTCGGCTTCGATCGTTCGCGATATGGACAAGTGCGTAATGTGCCGTCGTTGCGAAACCATGTGTAACGATATCCAGACCTGTGGCGTACTGTCCGGTGTTAACCGTGGCTTCAGCGCCGTTGTGGCTCCGGCGTTCGAGATGAATCTTGAAGATTCGATCTGCACCAACTGTGGACAGTGTACCCAGGTTTGTCCGGTCGGTGCCCTGGTTGAGCATGATCACACCTGGAAAGTTATCTCCGCTCTGGCCGACCCGGAAAAGGTCACCGTGGTTCAGACCGCCCCTGCCGTTCGGGCCGCCATTGGCGAAGCCTGCGGCATGGAACCCGGTCAGTCCTTCACCGGCAAGCTGGCTGCATCCCTGCGCATGCTCGGTTTCGATCACGTTTTCGATACCGATTTTGCCGCTGACCTGACCATTATGGAAGAGGGTTCCGAGTTCCTTGACCGTCTGCAGAAGTTCCTTGACGGCGACAAGGATGTTAAATTGCCCATATTGACTTCTTGTTGTCCTGCTTGGGTTAAGTTCTTCGAGCATCAGTATCCTGATATGCTCGACGTACCTTCGACCGCTAAATCGCCACAGGCGATGTTCGGTGCGATTGCCAAAAGCTATTACGCTGAAATTCTCGGCATCCCCCGCGAGAAGATGGTTGTTGTTTCGGTCATGCCTTGTCTCGCCAAGAAGTACGAAGCCGCCCGTCCGGAGCTTGCCGTTGACGGCAACCCTGACGTCGACATCGTTATTTCCACCCGTGAGCTAGGTCATCTGCTCAAGACCATGAACATTGATTTCGCTAACCTGCCCGATGAGGATTTTGACAATCCCCTCGGCTACTCCACCGGTGCCGCTCCGATCTTTGGTGTCTCTGGCGGGGTTATGGAAGCTGCTCTGCGTACCGCTTATGAGCTGGCTACAGGTGAAACTCTGCCGGCCGTTGAGTTCGAAGCCGTCCGTACTTTGACCGGCGTTAAGACCGCTGAAATTCAGGTGGGTCCTCACACCCTTAATATCGGTGTTGCTTCCGGTCTTGGCAATGCTCGCGAACTGCTGGAAATGGTTAAGAGTGGCGAGAAGCAGTTTCATATCATCGAAATCATGGCTTGCCCCGGCGGTTGTATCGGAGGCGGCGGTCAGCCTTATCACCACGGTGATATGGAAATTCTCAGGAAGCGCAACGGGGTTCTTTACGCCGAAGATGCTGGTAAACCCGAGCGCAAATCCCATGAGAACCCCTACATTATCGAGTTGTACGAGAAGTACCTCGGTAAGCCTCTTAGCGAAAAATCGCATCACCTGCTGCACACCCATTACTTCAAGCGTCAGCAGTTGTAGGATTTTTTAAAATCCTGCAGTAGTACAGTGCAGTAACTTTAGGCCGGATGAGCGATCATCCGGCCTTTTTTTATTTGCTTTATGGGGGAGGGCATCAAAGATGTGGGTTTTATTGAGTATAAATTTGACCTGAATCAAAGATTAGTATTCGAATTTGGCCATAATAGGAAAACTATAAAAAACTTAAGTTTCTTTGTCGGCGGAATTTTTACCTCTTCTTTACAGGATCGCCACTTTTTATATTAATTCAGGGACCCTTTATGACTTTTATTCATTCTCCTCCGGATAAACAGACCATTCTTCGTTGGTTGCTTAGCGATGATTCGCAAGAGATTGCAGAGCTTTGGCATCTGGCTGATATGATCCGTCAGCGCTGTGTCGGAGAAGAGGTTCATTTGCGAGGCCTTGTCGAAGTTTCCAACCGATGCGAAAGAAATTGCCTCTATTGTGGTATCCGGGCTGATAATCATCAGGTGCAACGTTATCTTATGCAAGCCGATGAAATCCTTGCCTGCGCTCAAAAAGCGGTTCAAGTTGGCTTTGGAACGCTGGTTTTGCAGGCCGGTGAAGATTCTGCTCTCGAAGGGCAGTGGGTAGCTGAAATCATACGCCAGATTAAACAAGATACGGATTTAGCTATAACCCTCAGCCTCGGTGAGCGACCCGATGCGGATTATCAACTTTGGTATGCAGCAGGGGCGGACCGTTATCTGCTTCGATTTGAGACGGGGAATCGTGAATTGTTCGATCGGATCCATCCGCCTTTGCCCGGACAACCATCGGATCGTTTGGCCATTCTAGTGCGGCTTAAGGAAATTGGTTATGAAGTGGGAAGTGGCGTCATGGTCGGTATCCCCGGCCAAAGTTACGAATCATTGGCGGAGGATATTGATCGTTTTCGTTCTCTTGATCTAGATATGATAGGCCTAGGTCCCTATATTCCTCATCCCGATACACCGCTGGCAAAGATTGGTAAGGGCTGGGACTTGCCGCCGGGAGAGCAAGTGGTTAATTCCGTAGAGCTGGGCTACCGGGTTATTGCTCTGGCCCGGTTGGTTTGTCCTCGGGCCAATATTCCCAGTACCACCGCCTTTGCAACCTTAGATGGTTCTGTTGGTCGCGAATTGGGATTGCAGAGGGGTGCAAATGTTGTCATGCCCAATCTTACCCCGCAAAAATATCGTCGTATGTACGAAATTTACCCGGCCAAGGCGGCCAGTACCGAAGATGCCGATCAGAGCTGCGCTGCTGCCTTGCGCCAAATTTGCGCTCTCGGGCGTACGGTAGGTAGCGGTCGGGGCGATTCGCCGAATCTGCAGAAATCTATTTAACCTTTCTACCGAAAGAGGGTCTCGTTATGTCATTACCATCTATGGATTTGAGTGAAAAAGCTGTCGACTTTATTGATGAGGATTTTCTTCATGGTCTACTAAATAAAGAACAGCCTTCGAAGGAAAGAATTCGTGAAATTATCGCCAAAAGCTTAAATAAGGTGGCGTTGAGTGTTGAGGAGACCTCTGACCTGGTCTGTACGACTGATCCTGAGTTGCATGAAGAGATTTTTGCTGCAGCTCGTCAACTTAAAGAGAATGTTTATGGAAACCGGATCGTTCTTTTTGCTCCCTTGTATATTGGTAATGATTGTATTAATGACTGCACTTACTGTGCCTTTAAGCGTTCCAATTTTCAAGCAGTTCGCCGGACTCTGACGCCGGAGGAAATACAACAGCAGGTAACGGCCCTGGAGGATAAGGGCCACAAACGACTGATTCTGGTTTTTGGCGAACATCCCCGTTACGATGCTGATTTCATTGCCGATACGGTGCGTAATGTCTATTCGGTGCGTTCTGGTAATGGCGAGATTCGCCGGGTTAATATCAATGCAGCGCCCCTGGATGCCGAAGGCTACAAAAAGGTCAAGGAATCCGGGATCGGTACTTATCAGATTTTTATGGAAACCTATCACCATGCTACTTATGCCGCTATGCATCCTAACAATACCCGCAAGGGGAACTACCTTTATCGCCTTGACGGGTTGAACCGGGCTTTTGAAGCGGGCGTCGATGATGTTGGGTTGGGTGTGTTGTTCGGGCTTTACGATTGGCGATTCGAAGTATTATCCATGGTGCGTCATGCTCTTTATTTGCAGGAACGCTTCAATGTCGGGCCCCATACTCTGAGCTTCCCGCGTTTGCGGCCGGCCCACGGTGTGGAATTTGATGAGCAATATTTTACCACCGACGAAGAATTCAAGCGGATTATTGCTATTTTGCGCCTGGCGGTTCCTTATACCGGCCTTATTCTGACTGCGCGGGAAAACCCCGACCTGCGACGCGAACTCATGTCCTTTGGCGTTTCGCAGATCGATGCCGGAAGCCGTATCGAACTGGGTGGTTATACCGAGGTAGGGGATGCTCAGGTCATGGAGCGGGAACAGTTCTCCCTGGCCGATATTCGCTCCCTCGATGAGGTTATGTGTCAGCTGATGAGTGATGGTTATGTGCCGAGCTTTTGTACCTCCTGTTATCGCAGTGGGCGCACCGGCGAACATTTCATGGAATTCAGCGTGCCCGGTTTTATCAAGCGCTACTGTACGCCCAACGCGCTGCTGACTCTGCAAGAGTATCTGGTCGATTACGCTTCGCCGGAGACCCGTGAGGTCGGAGAGAAGCTTATTGAGGATGAATTGACCAAGATGGAGGCCGGGGACATGAAACAACGGACCACTAAACAGTTGGAAGAAATCAAACTGCGCAATGTGCGGGATATCTATTTTTGATATGAATAACTATCGTATAGAAACAGACCTGCTCGGCGAACGAGAAGTCCCGGCGCAGGCCCTGTATGGTATCCATACGGTACGGGCTCTGGAGAATTTCGATCTTTCTAAGCGGCCGGTGAACAAGGCGCTGGTGCATGCCTTCGGAGCGGTTAAGCTGGCCTGCTGCCGAACCAATCAGAGTCTGGATTGCTGGCCTGAGGAAAAGAGCCAGGCCATCGACCGAGCCTGCAACGAAATGATGGAAGGGCAGCTCGATGAGCACATTCTTGTGGATGCCTTGCAAGGCGGTGCCGGTACCTCTACCAACATGAATGTTAATGAAGTCTTGGCTAATCGGGCTCTGCAGCTTCTCGAAAAGCCCCTTGGCAGTTATCATGATGTTAGTCCTCTGGCCGATATCAATCGTCATCAGTCGACCAACGATACCTATCCAACCGCGCTTAAAGTTGCTGCTATCGGACTGTTGCGCAATCTGGAGCGGGAGGTGGTTGGGCTGCTGGAGGCTTTTCAAGCTCAGGAGAAGGCTACCGCCCATGTGGTTAAGATCGGCCGTACTCAGATGCAGGATGCCGCTCTGACCACTCTGGGTCGGGAAATGTCCGCGTATGCCGACGCTTTTGCCCGGGATCGCTGGCGTATTTATAAATGCGAAGAGCGCCTGCGGGTGGTTAATTTAGGTGGTACCGCTATCGGCACAGGATTGGCGGCGCCCCGACAGTATATCTTTCGGGCTGTTGAACAGTTGCGGGCTATTACCGGACTCGGTCTGGCCCGGGCGGAAAATCTCATTGATGCGACTCAGAACAACGACGTCTTTGTTGAGGTGAGCGGTATTCTCAAGGCCTTGGCCACCAACCTGTTAAAGATCGCTTCCGATCTGCGTTTTTTGTCCTCAGGACCGGACGCCGGAGTGGGTGAGTTGCGCCTGCCGGCCCGCCAGGCCGGTTCTTCCATCATGCCCGGCAAGGTTAATCCGGTGATTCCCGAAGCGGTGTCTCAGGCCGCCATGCAGGTCATGGCCAACGACCAGGTCATAGCCCATGCCTGTTCCATGGGGCATTTGGAACTCAATCCCTTTTTGCCCCTGGTGGCCGATGCTTTGCTCGGCAGCCTCGACCTGCTCGCCAACGCCTGCAATATTTTTCGTCGTCATTGTGTCGAACATCTAGAGGCGGATGAGGCCCGTTGTCGTCGGCATGTGGAAAACTCCACCGCCAGTGTTACTGCCCTGGTTTCATTGATAGGGTATGAGCAGGCCACTGCCTTAGCCCAGGCTCTGCGATCCGAAGAAAAGAGTTTGCGGGAGCTGGTTGTGGAAAGAAAACTGGCCACGGCTGAAGAGTTTGATCAACTGATTTCACCGGAAAGTGTCACCCGTTTGGGAACCCCTTTTAAAAAGGAACAACCATGAAATCGACTCCCAAGGGATTGCGCCTGCATATCGGGCTATTTGGTCGCCGTAACGTCGGCAAATCGTCGTTGCTCAATGCCCTGACCCGACAGGATGTGTCCATCGTTTCTAACGTTGCCGGAACCACCACTGATGCGGTGGAAAAGCCGATGGAGATGTTACCCATCGGGCCGGTGCTGTTTATCGACACCGCCGGTATCGATGATGTCGGCGCTCTGGGTGAAATGCGGGTGCAGAAGACCCGGCAGATTTTTGATCGGGCCGATATCGGCATCCTTGTTACCGAGACCGATGTCTGGGGCGATTTTGAGGAGGCCATCTTTGCCGAATTACAGCAACGCCAGACTCCTGTCATCGTCGTTTTTAATAAAACCGATTTGGCTGCTCCCGATGCTAATCACATCGCGCGATTGGATAAACTCGAGGTTCCCTGGGTTGCTGCTGCAGCCGCTCAAGGTGAGGGAGTACTCGATCTGCGCGAGGCCCTGATACGCACCGTTCCCGATGAATTTATTAATCCGCCTACTATCATTGGTGATCTGGTTCCGGCGGGTGAGATGGCGATTTTGGTGGTACCCATCGATATGGAGGCCCCGAAGGGGCGCTTGATATTGCCTCAGGTCCAATGTATTCGGGATCTTTTGGATAATGATGCTTATTGTATGGTGGTCAAGGAGCGCGAACTGCGAGATGCTCTTGATCGTCTCAAGCGGCCTCCGGCGTTGGTAGTCACCGATTCTCAGGCTTTTCTCAAGGTGGCCGGAGATACGCCCGATGATATCAACATGACGTCCTTCTCTATCCTTTTCGCTCGTTTTAAAGGGGACTTGGCTGCTTATGTCCGCGGTACCATGGCCATCGAAAATCTAAAGCCCGGCGATCGGATTCTGGTCGCTGAATCCTGTGCCCATCATCCCATCGGCGAAGATATCGGCCGGGTCAAGTTGCCCCGTTGGCTGCAACAGTACGTTGGCGGCAAGCTCGATTTTGTTCACATTCAGGGGCACGACTTTCCTGATGATCTTAATTCCTTTAGCTTGGCGATTAATTGTGGTTCCTGTATGTGGAACCGACGGGAGGTTCTGTCCCGTATCTTGCGTTACCAACAGGCCGGTGTGCCGACCAGTAACTATGGGTTGACCATTGCTTATTCGCTGGGAATTTTTGAACGTGCGCTAAAACCTTTTCCCTCAGCTATGGATGCTTATCGTGAGTTTGGCGGTAGTGGATCTGTTATCCGTTGATGCCAGGTTGTGGAGAGGGTGGGCACATGCGGTCGGTAAACCCTGGTCGCCAAACTCAATACGGTCGACTAGGAACCTGTTGATGAGATGGTCTCCCCCCGCTACCTAATTCGGCGTCAAAGCGCCATAATGGAGAGTACGTATCTTTCCATTAGCGAGGAGCGAG
>CAZKQY010000019.1:0-9781 GCA_964555005.1 uncultured Syntrophotalea sp.
GGGCGGTGGCGCTTTTCGTTGATCGCCTGGGTATGGCGAACAATGTTCTGCTCATAGGTCAAGAGCATGTCCCGGCTGATGCGAAAGCCCGGGAAATCAGCCGTTGGATCGGCATAGCTGAAGAACGGGCTATCGCCGAGATGGTGGTAGAAGAAGTGCAGATTATCCTTGTCCAACCCTTCCAGGCGCGGATCACGGATGGGTTCGGCCAATTTGTGAAAGGGGCGAACCACTTTGCCATTTACCTTGTGTTCGGCGAGCGGATCGATGCCGAACAGGCTGACCAGCCACTGGTTGAGCAGCAGCTTGTTGCGGAACTTATGCGGTTTGGGGCCGCGTGAACGTTTTTTTGCCATCACACCGGCTCCTTACGCGTTTTCGCCATTCCACATGCGCTTCATGAACTCTTCTTCGATGAGGCGGACCTTCCAGTTCTCGTCATCCAGCTTCAGATTGGGCAGATTGTTGCTGCCGTTGACGTAGATGGTGTCGAACTCGAAATCGCGGGTGCTGATGCGGTTCTTCTGGAACCATTCATCCAGCATCAGGTTGTCCTGCTCGATGTCGTCGGTGAGCTTGCGCCAGACGACCAGGACCTTTTCCCGCTGGCCATTGTTGGGATTGGCCGCGTCCTTGGGCACCCAGCCCTCGACCTTGCGGAACCACCACGGGCCGCCTTCATCCTGCCGGATCCGGCCATCCACCACCAGCTTGGTGTGCTGGTCCTCGGGCAGCTCCGGGTCCGTGATGCGCTTGAAGGTCGCCTGGAAGGTTTGCGGCAGGGATGTGTGCAGCACACGCAGGCCGATCAGATAGTTGAAGGTCTCAATCAGATCGACCGCACGGGTGCCGTACTCGTCCGTCCCCGGCTTCTTGACCTCCAGGGTATAAGCGGTCGGATCGGCAAAGGCGTCGATGTTGAGCAACGACTGACTGCCCCGGGTCTCCACATCCAGCAGATAGCGAAGCATGTAGTCTTCCTTGAGCGCCGGATTGGCAGCGACTGCCTTTTTACGCTGGGGATTATGATCGAGGCGCAGGTTGTTGAGAGTGTCCTCGTAGGATTCCAGTCGGATGTACTTACAAAGCCCTCCACCTTTCCATTCAGTTTGCTTGGAAATCCCTGACTTATCTCCCCCAAAAACATTTTTAATTCGAAGAACACTTTTATCGTCAAAGTATTTCTCTGCATCGATGGCAATGAATTTTCTTCTAAGTTTCATTGCGGCGGCGGCAGTAGAGCCCGAACCTGCGAAGTAATCCAAAACATACTCTCGCTCGTTGGAGCACCATTCGATCAGGCGCTTCATCAACTGCTCAGGTTTTTTTCCTCTGGAGAGTGTTACACCACCTTCGTTTGCCAGATCTGCCTTGGGAATTTCCCCGTGTGACCAATGATCAGTAATTTTGTTTCCTTTGAGAATCGTATTTCCGTCAAGCTTTGCGCTGTCGCGCAGCCAGACAAATATCTGTCCATTAAAGTAGTATAGCGTAATATTCTGCCCCGCAAAACGCCCTCTTGACACAAGATAGTCTGCTGAATAAAGGCCATTATTGCATAATGACAATATTCTATTTTGAAATTCGTTTTCTTTTTGAACGCTTGTCAATCTGAAAACACTCTTGAAATTAGCGACATATTCTCGATTGATCTCATCCTTGCGTTCAGCGAAGTTACGCAGTGATATTGTATCTATTTGGAAGTTCTCGTGACGGTATATATTGACATCTTCACCAGTTGAAGGAGCAACAAAAGAATCTACAAGTTCACGCACACCAGAATTAGTGAGTATTTTGTTATAGCGTTTCAGTGTTTCGAACTCAATTTCTCGTTCATACTGGACATCATTCATTGCAGACTTATCTGCGCTGTAAACAAGGATATGTTCTTTTGTATTAACGATTTTTCCACCTTGGCCCAAGCCAGAACTTCCAGATCGTTCATACGCAACATCTGCAACAAAATTCTCATGCGAAAGGATTTCCTCAAACAAAAGCCTTAGCTTAGCCGCCTCTTCGTCATCTATGCTAGAAAGGTAGTTGTATGTTGGTGCAAGTAAGGGTATCGATGCGCAAACCCTGCTTTGAATAAATGAAAGCCAGGACGAGTGTTGATAGGCATCTTTGTACATGAAGTCGTCGCCACCCGTGTTGTATGGTGGGTCGATGTAAGTAAGGCGAATCTGTTTTAAGTATCGTTCGCCAATTAAAGTCATTCCCTGGAAGTTGTCTCCGTTTATCAGCAGGCCATCGCACTGCTCATCGAAGTTCTCAATCGACGCCACCAGCCGTGCCTTGAAGCTGTCATCGAAAAAGCGGGTATCCAGCACCAGGTTCCAATGTGCAATGATCAATGAACAATTATCAATGAGCTTGCGGTAGGTAAGTGGTTCTTTGGCAAAGAGACCGTCTTCCGGCTTTTCGCCATTGAAAGTAATCTGAAAATCATCAGCTTCCAGAACAGCCTTTTCTGTCAACTGTTCATTGTTCATTGGTGATTGTTGACTGTTCATTGTCAATTGAACAAACCCAAGTTTTTGCCACTCCGCCCACTGCGCCTTATTCTCAACCACCTGCTGTAATAACCATTTCTGTTCATTGGTCATTGATAATTGATCATTGTCAATTGTCGATTGTTCATTGGAAAAAATTCGGTCAAGCGTCAGGCAATACTGAGTCTCGACAACGAACTTCTTCTTGAGCCAGAGCTTTTTCTGGAAATCCTCAAGCTGGGCCAGAAAGTCGATCAGCTTGCCCGCAATCTTGCGCAGCACCTTGATCTTGGCCAGCTAGCTTTCGACCGCCGGGGCTTCGGCGTTTTCAATGTCATCGAGGCGCATGACCTCGTTCTTGATGTAGAAGTCCAGCTCCCGGCGCAGGAAGCCGCCCAGGTCCTTATGGATGAAATAGTCCATGGTGTTGCGGGCCGTGTACTGGTTCACGTACTTGGCCAGCACCGGGCGCTTCTTGTCGCTGTCAGTCGGAGCGGGGACCTTGAACAGACGCAGATATTCCGCGATCTGCTTTTCGTGTTCGCCACCGGCGCCAGCCATGGCCTGGAGACGCTCCAGAATGGTCTCCACCGCCTCGGCGTTGCGCTTGTCCCGCCAGGTGTTTTCCTGGCCGGTTTTTTCCGGGTCGGGCCGGTATTCGAAATTGACGACCAGCTCGCCGGTTTCGGTCAGGGCGACGGGATTTTCGCCATGCAGGATGAAGAAGCGCTTATTGGCTTCGGAGGCCTTGACGTTGCCGTGTTCACCCTCGGTGGCCTCGACAACGCGAAAATGAACCTTGAGCGGGGATTTATCCTCGGCACCGAGCAGAATGCCGATCTGATTCTGCTGCCGCAGTGTGCGGATCTCCTGCGCCTGCCGTAAATCGAAGGTGAAGTTAGAAAAATACTCGGCGCTCTTGATGTAATACTGGTCCGCATTGGCCCAGTGCAGTTTCACTTCCTCACCGTTGTAAGGTACGGCAAAGGGTGCAGCCTTGCCGGACGTTTCCCGAGTGTAATAGCGGCGGGAGATGAAGTCGCCGTTGTCGTAGTAGCGTTCAAAAAAACGATACAGGTGGTCATAGACATCGGCCTCAGCGCTGGCTGTATCTTTGACGGCCCCATAGGCGGCCTGGGCCTCTTTGACCTTGGGGGAATTTTCAGGATCGGGGACCCCGTACTCTTTCGCTGCCGCGACTTCCCTGTCTATTTTGGCCTTTACTTCAGCCCTGCGGGCCTCGTCCACTTGCCCGAAAGCATCCTGCACGATCGTTAGTAAGTCTTTATCGAGGAACTCCTGAACTTCCTGCGCCTTGGCATGCATGATGCGGTAGAAACCGAAATCCAAATCCGGTTGATTTAGTTGGAATAGCTCCGAAAGCTTTTTCAAGAGGCGCGTACGAAGTTGTTGAACAGTCGGCATACTTGTCTCCTATATCTTATATCACCTTCCACCGGATGGTAAATAAGGGTGTAGTCGTAGTTTTTTGTTGCATACGTTTTTCGAGTGCGTCTATCAGTCGGTCTCGCTTTTCGGCTATTTCGTCCTCGAGATCAAAAATTCTCTCTCGCATGGACCGCTTCTTACGCTCCAATTTGCTTATCTCTTCCTGCAGGCTGTACTGTTCGCTCATTGTTTCTGCATGCCGACTTCGACGCTGTAGATCTCGGATCTGCCTTTTCGTATCGTCCAGTTCTTTTTGGGCTGCCATTTCCATGTCGTCCGCCCATTTGTCGAGTTGATCGCGAGCTTCGAAAAAGTGGCGATTGTTTTCTTCGAAGTTTCGGGCGATAGTAGCCTTCGCATGACGTTCCTGGTCAGCCACGAGACGTTGTTTTACATCCTCAGGCAAAACGACGATCCCACCGGCAAAGCCAAAACAATTGAACAGTTTCTCGCAGCTCTCCTGATCGATATTATTACCGCCTTCGTCGATTGCCGAAAAAAGCAGGTACTCTTGGGAATCGAACGAATCAATACGCAGTTGTTGCATTCTAAGCCAGCCAGTCCGCCCCTTTAGATTATTTACCATGGAAATGCGGGTCGGATGATTCGTAATATCGAACGTTACCTCCGCGACTGGACAAACATAGCTTTTTGCCTCGTTCAGAACATGCTCACCAAGTGGATGACTGAGTCGGTAAAGAAATTCTCCCGATATGTTGTCGCTACGTTTGGAAATCAGGTGATAACGGCCCATCGAAGTGCTGGAAATCGGGGCTCTTAGAAGTTTGAAAGTAAGGCTGATATCGTCGAATTCGGCAAGGTCCGACAGGACATGCTTGGTTACCTCCCAAAAAAGCCGACTGATCCGGTCCAGTTTTTCCTGTGTGCCCGCCAGGTTCACCTTCAACCTCTCATGGACATCTTCATCGAAATGCTCCATCAGAAGTTTGCGGGTATCCCGCATCCTGGTTTGAATCTGCTCATCCAGCTCCGCCTGAAGACGTCTGAAGGCAGCCTGGATTTCTTCTTCGCTTCGGCATTCCTGGTAGATTTGGAGAACCCGTCGCTCGAAATCCATGCCTGATTCAATGGAGCCAAGCACATCATCACTGGCACCGAAAACACCGGTAAAAAGGTTGAATTTCAATTCAAGCAGTTCGTAGACCCGACGGTCGGCGTCGTTTCGTTCGTTTAAAAAATTGATTACCACGACGTCATACTTCTGGCCATACCTATGGCAGCGTCCAATACGCTGTTCTATCCGTTGGGGGTTCCAGGGCAAGTCAAAATTTATGACGGCCGAACAGAACTGAAGGTTCAGGCCCTCGGCTCCTGCTTCTGTGGCGATGAGGATGCTCGCCTGTGCTTTGAAACGATCGATAATCGCGGCACGAAGATCTATCTGCTTGGAACCGGTAGCTCGTCCGGTATCCTTGTTGGCGGCAAGCCATTCCTGATAAATTCGGCCTGAGGCATCATCCCGGTTCGTTCCGTTAAAGGTCAGCACCTGGCCGGCGAAGCCGTTGCCCTCCAGAAAATCCTTCAACCAGTTTTGGGTACGTCTCGACTCAGTAAAGATTACAACCTTTTTGGCAGCCCCCATCTCCTCCATTTTGTTAAAGCCGATTTCAAGCGCCTTCAATAAGGCTTTTGTCTTGGTATCGATGCCAATACTTCTCGCCCATCGGATATAATCTTCCAACTCGTTTATTTCAGATTCCAGTTTCTGAAGATCTAGTTGTTTCGAGGGCGGTCGGCCATTGTGTTCGGCCGGTTCAGTATCTTTTTCAATCAGGCTGTCTTCTTCATCCTCCAGAAGCTCGTCCAGCAAATCATCGTCTATTTCCTCATCAGAAAGAAAAGCTTCAGTGGCGGTTGTGTCCTTTTTAGCCTCAGCCCGGAGTTTAAGCAGGCGATCCCGCATAATTTCCAGCGTGCCTGCGACAGCATGGGGGGACGAAGCAAGAACTTTACGCACAAGGAGAATCAGCAAATGTTTTTGTCCTGAGGGCAGGGCATAAGTTTCATCTCGCTTCAGGTAAGCCGACACTGCTTCATAGAGTTTGTATTCTTGCTCTGTCGGTTTGAACGGTCTCGTAATAAGCTTTCGTTCGGTGAAACGGACAAATTCAACGACCTGCCTGCGTAGCGTACGCCAGCAAAAATTCTTCAATCGTTCCCGCAGGCCAGGCATATCACCACCATAGTTGAGATACTGTGATCTGAAGGAGGGCAGTTCCCCGAATAGACGTTCGTCGATTAGAGTCGAGAGACCATATAGTTCAAGCAAAGAGTTCTGAAGCGGGGTAGCGGTCAGAAGGAGCTTCTTTCGATCTTCTGTCGCCCATCGTATACGCTGGCCGATTCGATTGCTCTGCCGATAGGCATTTCGTAACTTGTGGGCCTCATCGATAACCACGAGATCCCAGGCAATTTCCTTGATCTCTTCCACTTTACTCGAAACGTAGTGCATGGAACAAATAATTACCTTATTGTCTCGAAAAGGATTTGGTGCGCCGTTTTTTTGTTGTGCCTTGAAAGTTTTTGCATCTAAAACGATGCAGGGCAAATTGAATTTTTCGGTAAGCTCCAGCGCCCATTGCTTTCTGAGAGAGGCCGGAACAATGACCAAGAGATGACGTTTTCTTTCTGCCCAGTATTGGCATAGGACAAGACCTGACTCAACGGTCTTGCCAAGACCAACTTCATCGGCGAGTAGAACGCCTTTCGAAATTGGGGAGCGCAGCGCAAAAAGCGCGGCTTCGATCTGATGCGGATTTAGATCCACGCACGCATCAAACAACGCCCGGCCAAGCCGATCTACACCACTGCCACCGACCCGGCTTAGTTCGTAAGCGTAATATTTTGCATGATAGTCCGTTATCATTTCCGCGCACCCCTTTTCGCAGATTTCGCAGCACCACCGTTTTCAATCCACGCATCCACCTGGTTTTTCTTAAACTTCCAGAGGCGGCCCATGCGATGGGCTGGCATCGCATGCTTGTCGATCCAGCGATAAACGGTGTCACTGCTGACACCGAGATACTTGCCTATCTCCTCTACTGATAACCAGCGATCTTCTATCTCGGCCATTTCTCTATCTCCTCATGGGTGATTGGTTTTCTTGCCACGCCAGAGGCGGTAACGGGGATGCTGGGCGCAGCTTCCCCAACTTAAAACATCCTCTAATATATTTAGGCTGGGGCCGATTGTCAAACGCTTTCGTCCGGATAAAGCCGTAAAAGTCCGCTCACGGATGTAGCCACTGGCCGCTGGCGACTCTCTCCGCATAATGTGGGTATGACATCCAGAACGCCACGGCAGAAAGGGTCATGATTCCAGAAGCTGCGTTTTGGGCTTCCGTACATGAAGATTCTCAGCGTTCCATGGGTGTTCTCATTCAGGGGTTAGCCTCTGCAATAACGCTTTTATCTTCCGAACATCTCTATCTCTATCATTAGTATTATTCGTCTTGTGCGGTATAAATGTTGCGGCGCTTGAAAGGTCATTAAGTATGCACAGTCTACTTCCAATGACCAATAGAGAACGTCTGTCTTTATCTAGAATATTGCGCTTATTAAGGAAATGGCGCATGGCCATTGCGTGAGCCATTTCCGTGGCCAATTGCCTAAGATATTGGACCCAAGCAATTATTTGAGCAATTATCGATTTAATTGTGGCAAAATTGCTCGAGAGATATAACCGAAAGTTGTGTTTAAGAGGTTAGCCCTGGAAAATAGAAATTAGCTTCTTTACCTGATTTCTTACCTTACTATGAGTAGAATTTACGGCACACCCTGTTTACTCCTATCAAGTCCAAAACTTCTTTCTTAAAAACAGTTATTTGAACATTCGGGTGTGTAATAACCACAGGTTCCCTGTTAGTCCCGTAACAGCTCCTGCAAAAGGTCCGGCGAGCTCTCACCTGTCAAGAATCCTGGATCTGATCGCTATCAGTATCCGGCGTGCTTTTAATAATTTATCTATAACACCGGCCAAGGAACATCGGCGCATATGACGGTGGAGAACAGAAACAATTTACTTTATGAACATGGAAAACCAGTATAGAATGTCTTTGTTTGTATAGGATTCTGCGGTAAGGAGGACAGCTGGTGAAATCGTTAGCAATTATGATTTGTTGTGCAATTGCCTTTATCCCCATGGCAGTGCAGGCACAGGAAGAAGAAAAAGGGTGCGTGCAGAGAGGCGAGTGGATAAACAGTAATGTTTATGAGGACAATGCCTTTGTGCTCGCCTTTGACAAGCTCGGCCGGGGTGTCCTGAATACGGCGTTCGGTGTGGTTGAGATCCCCAAGCAGATCCTGAAAAGGGCTAACGACACTGGATGTGCTTCCGGATACATCTCAGGCATTTTTGTGGGAACAGGCTACTTCCTTCTGCGGGAGATGGCCGGCATATATGAGATCGTGACCTTTCCCATACCTTTCCCCGGGCCTTACGCCCCGGTGATCGATCCGCTCCTGGGGTATAGACCTGATAGTATCGAGGAGGCCATTTTATTCAAATGATATAGGAGGGGACGGGACGGAGTTTGCAGTTTTTTCATCTATCCTGTTGGCCTTCGAGACTGAACGCCGGGATATACCGAAATACCAGGACAATTCCTTCCAAAAGATGCCAGGACCTTTGGATACTCTGGTTGCCAGCTCTGGTAATTTCACGAAGAACCAGTCCATATTGAGTCGGAAACCAGGCATTACCTTCTTGACTCCCTGCCAAATACAGTCATAGAATACTGCAAGCGGCCGAACGGCGTCGAGAAAATTCCAGGATGATCCCGACCAGGGCAGTTCAGTTCAACATGAGTTTTGACGTTGGCTTTGCGCCGCAAAAAATCTTATTTCTTTCGGCATAAATTATCAGGAAAGCGTAAGTTCGATATGGAAAAATACGATACATCTTGGGATTTGTCTGAAAGTGAAAGGGATAATTTACCAGAGAATGAAGAGGCTTTCGACAGGAAATATCAAGAATGGCAGCAGCGATCATGGGAAACCTGGTTAAATGAGAAGCTCAATTTTCCATTCCTTGTGAAAAGGATGGAAGATGACGATGATGCATATTTCACAGATATAGCAGACCATCAACCATTTAGACTTGGTCATGAAATGAAAGTTATCGGTATTGATCAAGAGGATGATTTGTACGGTATAATATTGAAAGTAAGAGAGGGGCGAAGGGTTGGATATGTTCCTCTTTGCGACGTTGAAGTACCAGACCGGGAAAATCCGAACTTTTGGCCTGTTCGGGAATATGTTGTTTGGTTTGCCAATAGATAAAAATCTTAGGTCAAATCACGCTTGAGTGGGACCCTGAAAAGCTGCGGCTTTTTGAAATGCTGACTCCGTTCAAGAGGGTTGTGCCGTTTAAACCGGCTTTCGATTATCGTTGCCAGACCTCTCAGCTTACCCTTAGCCCTCAAATAATAATAAATATGATTTGGCAATAGATCCATTTGTGAGTATATTGTAATTACATTAACCATAATTGGAGGCGAAAATGACGACTTTAATCAGAATAGGAAATTCGCAGGGTATCCGTATTCCAAAGGTGATAATCAAGCAAGCACGATTAGAAAACAAGAAATTGGAATTTAAAATAATCGACGACGGGCTGTTAATTCAACCTGTTAAGAAGAACAGAGAAGGCTGGAAAGAACAATTTGATAAAGCCATTAAATCCCAGGAATCAAGCGAAGCGGAGCAGGAGTGGTTGGATGCCCCATTGGTAGATGAAGAAGACTGGGAATGGTAAAAAGAGATGTTCATAGATTTGAGATTTGGCTGGTTCAACTCGATCCGACACGGGGCTCTGAAATC
>CAZKQY010000020.1:0-5146 GCA_964555005.1 uncultured Syntrophotalea sp.
GCACGATCACCGACCGATCTGGTATTCCTGCCCCATTCTTGTGATCCATTGCGGCCGGTAACTCACCATCCTCAGCCACTTTGCTGGCGAGACGTGCTGTGGCAAAGAGCGTGGCGTTAATGGCTGACCCGGTGGAAAACGCCGCAGCAATCGTAACGACTACGAGACCAACGGTTCCGAAGGCTCGCTGTCCCGCAATGGCCAGCGCAACCTCTTTGTGCAGCACCACCTGGTCCGCTCCGATCAGCATGGCCGTTCCAAGAGCAACGACGACGTAGACTGCGATCACAATGCCGATCGCCGACAGCACAGCAAGGGGCAAAGTCTTCTGCGGGGCCTGGATGTCCTTGTAATCGTAAGTCAACAGTTGAAAACCCTCGTAGGCCATGAACACGGACGCCACGCCAAACAGCGCTGCACCGATCCCGACGTCCGGCACATTCTGCGATAGCATCTGCGGATCCCACTGTGCTAGCCCCCAACCTGCCAACATCACAAGCACGACCAGCTTGAACCACACGAGAACGACTTCAACGCCACCAGCCTCACCAACTCCCCGCAGGTTTAGCACGACAAACAAAGCCATGATGGCCACGCCGGCAAGACGAGGAAACCATGGCCCGAGACCCACGACATATCCGAGATACTGCCCAAAGGTGAAAGCATACACCGCATTTGTGAGGACGTACCCAACGATAAGTACCCACGAGAGGCTACCGGCGAACCCGTCTGCATTGATTTCTCGGAGAAAGGTAAAGGCACCGCCCCCTTCGCCGTAATGAGTGGCAAGTTTCACATAACTATATCCTGCGGCCAGAGCGATGAGTCCCGCGGCTGCGAAGCTGAGCCATGCCCATGCACCAGCGATTCCGACAACCACACCAAGGGTCGAGAAGATACCACCACCGACCATACCGCCAACGGCCATCGACCATGTCGCGTTGAAACCGAGCTTTGATTTGGATTGGTTCACATTTAAGACCATTCGTCTATTAAAGTTAGAAGCCGCCGCAAGCGCGGTCGGTTACCCGACCACCTTAGTCTATGCGCCCCTTACCATGGTTGAAGCCGGCTTTAACGTCGTAGCCCGGGCGTCGACCTTATCGTAAGGTTGACCGTCTCATCCTCCGGATCGAGTCCGCTGCTCCAAAAACCAAAAGGTTCTTCCGCAGAATCTGTGAGTAAATTTTAGAGCAAGAAGGCCTGCGTAGCTACCGTGTTAATAAATAAAAGAGCATCCCGTCCTCAAATCCGGCAGTATGGGTTTCGACCAAAAAATCCATCGCTAAAAAGGAAAACAGGATGCTGCTTAAGACTATACTGAATCGGATTCAATTTCATCATGGTTTTGTGTTTGGCTCCATCCATCTGATTAAAAAGACAGCAAGATTGCTTCTTAAAATCGAAATCCGACCTCACAAGGGCAGCCGTCCTCTTTATTCGATTTGCGGCAATCCCGCCCCCGGCTACGATACCTTGAAGACCAGGCACTTTGAGTTTGTTCCGTTGTGAGGCATCGCCGTTTTCTTCCTGTATGCCATTCGGCGTGTCGACTGCCCTCAGTGCGGTATCAAAGTGGAGCGGATCCCCTGGGCCGAAGGGAAGAATCACCTGACCACCACCTATGCCTGGTTTCCTGCCAGATGGCCAAGACGCCTATCGTGGAAGAAGACCGAGGTCTTTCATGCTAAATGGGACAACGTCTTTCGCTCTGTAAAAATGGCCGTTGCCTGGGGGGTGGCCAAACGCAACCTGGATAACATAACCGCCATCGGCATCGATGGAATCTGCTGGAGGAAGAAAGGGGAAGGATAATCTTTACTTGCCATTTTGCAAACCTGTCATCATCACTCTTGAACGGTGCTTGGGGAACAGAAAGGAATTTACGAGGCATCCAGACAAATGACCCTGAAATAGCAAAAAATCCAACAAGAGTTCCAAGCATTTACCAGCGTCTGCTCTATTGCCCCATTGGGGTTTATTGTGAAGCTACTAAATGTCTTGATGACAGCTTCGCCGAGAGCACACTGTCCATGATGACCGGGCATGGAATACAATCCACGATCTCTAGAACCTTTGGGTTTAATTCCAGCGTCGGCACAGTTGCGGGCAGACTGCGCGTCAACCATCCGGACCGGGTGGCGGTAAGAAGGCCCCATACCGGAATCCAGGAAAGAGTGAAGAGCCCATAAAGAGAGAAGGACACCGACCAGCGCCAGCCGAACCAACTGCCGTAGCGCAGCTGATAGGCAATTGCCGGCAGGATGCAGGAAACAAGGCCTCCAACAACCAGCAGGATGAGCGTGAACGCCGGAGTCAAAAAAAGCTGAATCAGCAGGGCGAGCATAAAGGCGGTGGGCGTGGTCATGAGGAAGAGCTGAGTGGCGCTGAACAAGCGCAGCCAGTTGCCGCCGCTGTCAGTGGGCCGGAAACAGCCCTTTCCCCCAGTCTCGGCGTCAATGCACACACTTGCTTGTGCCTCGGAGCTTACCTGGCTATCGCCCTTCGGCCACCGGAGGCTGTCCCATTCACTGGTCTGCGGAATGGTGCGGCGTAACCAGTTGCGTCTCCGCACAAGTGCTTGATTTCCAGACCCTTAGGATATTTCTCTTATTTCCCATATAAAAACGGCACTGTATCTATTTAGAGTTTCCGAATGGACACGAATCATCGCCGTTTAGGGCGGACTTGACTTCACCGGGTCCGGATTTACACTTGACCCTGTATGAACGATACCCACCTTGAAGGAGATCTTCCATGGGCGAAAAGGGCAAGATAATCGAAGATGTAGGAATGGCCAATTTACAGTTCCCTATTCGCGCGCTGTCGCGACGGGAGCCGGAAGGACAAGCTACCGTCGCCGTTATTTCCGTAAATGCCCGCATCTTGCAAATTTTTGAAGCACGCTGGATTGATCGCTTCATTCAGGTTCTGCATCGTCATTCTGCGACTGTCTGCACCGAAAATCTTCGTCAGCAGGCAGTGGAATATTTACAAGCGCTCAATGCCAACTTCGTAGATATCTGTTACGACTATCCCTTCTTCATCGAAAAGACCACCCCCGTTTCCAGAGAGAAAGGTCTCGTGCGCTATCGGTGTTCCTACGGGGTGCGATTGAACTCTCCGGAGGGTCAGCCAAAAATTATGTTTCGCATTGAGATTCCGGTCATTACCAGCTATCCCGGATCGGCTCTTGACAAACCTGGGGGACTCTTCGGGCAACTGAGTCGCCTGACATTAGAGATTCGGACAGAGAAAAATATCTACCCAGAGGATCTGGTGGCGATCGTTGACCGGCTGGCTCTTTCACCGCTCTATTCATTTCTCACAGAGAAAGATCAAACCCATATCATCGAAAAGGTGCATTCTCAGGAAAAGTCCAGCGTCGTGCTGGTTGACGAGGTCAAGAAAGAACTGGCCCGCAACCCGGACATTGAATGGTATCGGTTGAAATGTACCAACTTTGGCATGTTGCATTCTTATTCCACAATGCTTGAATTGGAAAAAAGCATCTGGATTCCTTTCAGTGGCTTCGCAAACGACGAAATTTAATTTTTGAGGTTTCCCGTATTTAAAATTGCCAATGCAGGCTCCTTATGGATTTTAAACCAGTAAGATTGCAGGTTTTTCGGGCCGATTTTTTTACATAGCATGAGAAAATTGGACGAATGACCTTATCCTGCCATTTTCCAAGTCTGCCACCATCACTAATGAACAGCGTCTGGGAAATAGTCATATAATTTACACGGTATGCAGATAAATTGCCCTGAATAGCAAAAAGTCAAACCGAAGCTCCCGCGGTAATCAGGGCTGACTATTAGGGTCAATGGACAGGGAAAGCTGGTGACCTCCCCCGAAAACAAAAAGAGGCAACGGCCTCCGGCTACTGCCGGGCGATCCGTCGCCTCTTCTTTTCTAGTCAGATGGCATAGCCTGGCCGGCAGACTAACCAACCGAAGCCGCTGTGCTTTATTTGACGAGCCGCAACGTATAGGGAACCTTGAAATCCTTGCCGTTGGAGCAGGCCACCGCTCCCATAATGCAAAAAATCAGATGACAAATCCCCAGGGCGAGCAGTACAAAAACGCCGATCAAAATCACGGTCAAAAGCCCACCGATAGCATAACCGATAAGCGCGGTAATCGACCAGTTCAGTGCCTCTTTTGCCTGATTTACGACATAAGGATCATCTTTTTTAACCAGGTAAAACACCAAACCTGGAATAAAGCCGAAAAAGATGGTGCCGATCCAGATAAGCAGGGCCATGTTTTTGGATTCCTGACCAACCATCACACCCATTTCTTCTTCCATTAACTTTCTCCTTTTCAATCGAGTTACATACCCTCGTTTAATGTTAGCACCCATACAACCGATACCAGCGGGCAATGTCGATCATAATCAAAAAAAAAATCTTCTGCAAGTCTGACTGGCTTGCTGGATATATGCTAATGACCGATTTTCCCACTCCCCCCTTGCCGCTACCTATGGCCCAAATTCTTGGGCAACTGTGTGATGAGCCCGGTTCGTGCAAAACTTCTCCCTGCCAGAGGGTGGCTCCTGCCTAACCAAGAATTTTCTTGCATAAGCAATGCCGGCACAAAGATATCAGACCCCAGGGGGAGCGGATGCTGGCTGGGCAATCTATCAGACTTGGGGGGGGTCGTCTCGAGCAAGGGAAAGAGGGTAGGTTTTCATAGGATTGCAGGCCCATAGGGGGCCCATGGGTAAAAAATGTTAGAAAATTTGGGCAGATTTAGTATTTTCGCTCTAGATTAATGCTTAGCCAACCAAGCTTTCAGAGCCCGTAAAATCTCTTACACACTCGTTGATAATTGGTATTTTTATTAGAACTCCGATGTCTTGCATCATTAGTTGTAACGCAGTTTGTCCCCAGGAAAGGCGGCAGTGACAGAAATTGACCAGAAAGCTGCCGAAATCCGGAGCCGATTTATTTTACGATCATTAAAGAGAAACCGATCTATCCCAGTTTCTCCACTGTAATTCAGGCAATCACTCTGCATCCGTCCCCTTGCACAATCATAGAACTATCGAGTAGGGTGAGGTGAGCAATGAAGCAGGCTCACCTCATCCCTCTCACAGAACCGTGCGTACGGGCCTCGTACACGGCTCCTGCCCATTCTTCTCT
>CAZKQY010000021.1:0-4380 GCA_964555005.1 uncultured Syntrophotalea sp.
TCATCGCCATGAACGTGCTGCTGCTGATCGTCGGCATGTTCATGGATATCATTTCCGCCACCCTGATTTTGACCCCGATCTTTTTGCCGCTGCTGGCACCCTTTGGCATCGACTCCCTGCACTTCGGTCTGCTGATGACCCTCAATCTGGGCATTGGTTATTGCACCCCGCCCCTTGGCGTCAGTCTCTATATCTCCGGCGCCGTCGCGCACCGTGATTTACTCTATGTGACCCGGGCGGTGCTGCCTTTTCTGGCGATTCAAATCGCCATTTTGCTGTTCCTGACCTATTGTCCCGATCTGGTGTTGTGGTTGCCGCACTTGTTTTATGGTGGCTGATGTCACTATTTAGAGATGATGCATTCGCAAAAACTCACAGGATGGCTAAGCAAAAAATTCGTCCTTCAAGTGCTTGGTGGTTTTTCAGGGGTAAAGGCATGCAGCTAGTATGTCGAGGTCTTGAAAAGTGCCGTTAATGAGGGTTTGACCTCGGCTATGCCGCGCTGGTTTTTCTATCTGTTGCGCAACGAGCGTAACGCTCTTTATGCCGGGATTACCACCGACCTCTCTCGGCGGGTCCGCGAACATCGGGCCCGGTCCGGTCGCGGGGGCAAATTTACGCGCAGTTGTAAATCCTTGGAGTTGGTCTATGATTGCGAAGTGGGCAGTCGCAGCTTGGCTTCGAAGGTGGAGTTGAGGGTCAAGAGGTTGTCCAAATCCCGCAAGGAGTTTCTGGTGGCCAGGCGCCTTGATCGTTGCGGCCTGCTGGAAATGTTGGACTTGACGGCGGTGGCTGTGGAATAGTTTAAAATGGAAAGCCAAGCAACAAGCAAGATGTTTTATAGAGTCCGGTGCAGGCCATGGCCGCAACCACAGATACTCATCAATGATCAAGGAGATACCAGTGGGTGAATTCAAAAATGTTTCAGTAATCAAAAAAACCAATGTCTATTTCGACGGTATGGTCACCAGTCGCACCGTCCGCTTTGAAGATGGCACGGAAAAGACCTTGGGTATGATGTTGCCCGGCGAATACCGGTTTAACGCCGACGCTCAGGAGACCATGGAGATTCTGAGTGGTGAACTTGAGGTGCAGGTGGCCGGCGACAGTGAGTGGAAGAAGGTCAAGGCCGGTGAGGCTTTCGTGGTGCCGGCCGGTTCCTTTTTTATCGCCAAGGTCAAAGAACCCACCGATTACTGCTGTTCATACATGCGTTGATCGTCACCCTGTGGCGTAGGGATCCGGGGCCGTTGTCTCTTGCGAGGCGGCTGCCCTTTTTAGTTGGCCCGGTGCCTGTTAGTGACCACAATAGAATGGTGGTTGACAACAGGCTCTCGGTCGTTCTACAGTTCAGTCGCTTATTCTCAGGGCGGGGTGCGAGTCCCCACCGGCGGTGTCCCAGGTTGCTCTGGGGAGCCCGCGAGCGCTCCTTTTCTCGTTAAAGGAGGTCAGCAGATCTGGTGTGATTCCAGAGCCGACGGTTACAGTCCGGACGATAGAGGATGAGGCAGCCAGCAACCCGCCATATTTTCCCCGGCCCCTGCTTTTTGCCTGTTCACGCCCTGATTCTGATTTTTCCTGAATGGAAGAAGGGTATTCCCATGAGTCAATCCTTGCTAAATGAGTTCGGCGATTCCCTGCAGCGGGTAGAGCGCGCCCTGGAAGCCCTGCGTGCCGGTCGCGGTGTGTTGGTGACCGACAACGAAGATCGTGAAAACGAAGGCGACCTGATCTACGCCGCGGAGACCTTGACCGAAGCGCAGATGGCCCTGTTGATTCGCGAATGCAGCGGTATCGTTTGCCTCTGTCTGCCCGACGAGAAGGTGCGCCAACTCGAACTGCCGATGATGGTTGAGGCCAACTCCAGCGCTTACCAGACCGCCTTCACCGTGACCATCGAAGCGGCTGAAGGGGTGACCACCGGCGTTTCTGCCGCCGATCGGGTGACCACCATCAAGGCGGCCATCGCCGACGACGCCAAGCCGGCCGATCTCTGTAGGCCCGGCCACGTTTTTCCATTGCGTGCTCGTCCCGGTGGAGTGCTGGAGCGGGAAGGTCATACCGAAGCCACCGTTGATCTGATGCGCCTGGCAGGGCTCAAACCCTGCGGCGTGCTTTGCGAAGTGACCAATGCCGACGGGAGCATGGCTCGCCTGCCGGAGATTGTCGATTTTGCCAGAAGGCGCTACCTGCCGGTGATGACCGTTGCCGATCTGGTGAATTATCGGATTGCGATGGAGCGTAAGGCCAGCTAGTTTTCGTCCGGAAACTCAGTACAGTTTATTTGGATGTTTTGAATGGATACAAGCCAGTTTTTCAGCACAGGAGGGAGTGAATGATATCCTCTGCTCAGTTGATGCTTTTTGTGGCGACTTCGGTGGTGCTGATCTTTACCCCGGGGCCCGATATTATTTATGTCATGACCCGTGGCGTGGCTCAGGGTCGTAAGGCGGCTCTGGCCGCTGCGGCCGGTTTCAGTCTGGGCAACTTTGTACATATCTTCTTTGCCGTGGTCGGTCTCTCGGCCCTGCTGGCTTCCTCAGCCCGAGTTTTTCAACTGGTCAAGTATGCCGGCGCTTTGTATCTTATCTATCTCGGCATTCGCATGTTTTTCAGCAAGGCTGATCTGGCGGCAGGTGGAGAGTTGAAACTTCTGCAGGGGCGTACCATTTTTCTGCAGAGCATTGTCGCCAATGTGCTTAACCCCAAGGTTGCGATTTTTTTTCTGGCTTTCTTTCCTCAGTTTCTCGATAACGAACAAGGTTCTCTGCCTTGGCAGATTCTGCTGCTCGGCATCCTGTTCGTGGTGTTGACCCTGATTTGTTTCAGCCTGGTTGCCCTTTGTTCCGGTGCCGTGGGTAGCTGGTTGCAGAAAAAACCCGCCATTAGCAGTCGTCTCGGCCGGATAGCGGGTAGTGTGCTGGTATTGCTGGGTTTGCGGCTTGCTTGGCCTGAAGTACGTTAGTGTCATGCGTGTTGCATTCGCAAAAATTTGTAGGACGGATTTTTAGCAACATCATTTTTTATTGTTTGCACAACAGATAACGGCCCCCCTTGGACATTGCCCAAGGGGGGCCGTTTTTTTTTTTTGTTGAAAAAACTATTTAAGGGGTTAAAACCAGTTGATGGAAAAATCCTTGCGCGGATTCGGATTGCGAGAGGAAGATTTTTTCTGGGCCGGATGGCCAAGGACCACCGGTGCCACCAGGTCGTACTGCTCGGGTACCCCCAGGCCTCGTTTTACGGCCGGCTCGGAAAGGATATTGTGGGCAAATCCGATCCAGCAGCAGCCCAGACCACGCTCTTCGGCCAGCAGATGCAAATTATAGGCGACCATGCTGCAGTCGTATACATGCCAGAAGGATTCCCGGTTGCCGTAGACGATGATCAGCGCCGGGGCATTGTGAAAGATGTTGTACTCCGGGTTGCAAATACATTCCTTGTATTGATGCATGTGAGGGTTGTTTTCCAAGGTTCCCAACCAGGCCGTCTTGGCGGCATCCGAATAGGCTCGCAGCTTATCCCGGTCGGTGATTACTACAAAGTGCCAGGGTTGATTGTTTGACCCGCTCGGGACCCAGATTGCCGTATTGATCAGCTCGTAGATTTCTTCTTGCTTCAGCTCGTCGTCTGAAAAATTACGGCAGGTGCTGCGGTTTGTAATCAGTGATTCGAAGGTTTGCAAGGGTGGGCTCCGTAGTTTTTCCGGCGTTATTTCGATGGACGTGTTTTCCCGCGGCGGGAAAATTATTTTTCGAGTAAGATTAAAGATTGTACAGGTAAGAAAGTTACAATCTTCTTTGTTGGGAGTCAATAACTGTTTGTTAAGATGCTCGCGAACGGTTCTTTTTTGACTGAAGATAGAGGTGGGCCTCGCACCTATATGTTCAATAGATCTGAATGCAAACATAAAAAGTTCGCTTTATGGCGTTACGATTTTTTTCAGGGCCTTGACATGCTAGATGTATGTCTTTTTTTTAAAAAAACATCAGGTGTCGTAGGTCACAATTTTTGCGACCCTGCCAAATATGAACTTTATGGAACTGCAAAAACCTATCATTAGCCGTAGAATTCGTTATTTAATAAAAATTATTACTGAAAAGGTCATTCTTTTTCGGACCTATAACCCAAAAAAAGGTTGGCTTCAAAAGTCCGATGGTCAATCGGGTACTTAGAAATAATCTCCGCAAATAGAGAGAGATTACCTAAAGGTTTGAATTTTCAATGGCTTGAGGCCAATTACCTTTGTGTGGGTTATAGAACCGTAGATTTAAGGTTTGCATCTGCGTGCATCCGCCTTTATCCGTGTTCAACAAAGAGGTTTGCGATTAAAAGATCAAAGACCTGAATTGAACGCAGATAACTTCGGATAAAATCGGA
>CAZKQY010000022.1:0-3966 GCA_964555005.1 uncultured Syntrophotalea sp.
GAAGAAAAATTCTCGACTAGCCATAGCTTAATCGGGATTTTTTTGAAGCAGAGCAGGGTAAAAAGGACAAGACTTGGCCGGACACAGCACGCATGACACGACACTTGGCTGATAAACGGGCAAAAAGCGATTGACATCCTAGGGTTGGGACACTAACATCCATATATTCAATTTTTCATGTCATTGCCAGGAGCCTGACAGGCTTAACGGACCGAAACAAAAATTGACTGTTCGAGTTCGGATTTTCTAGCATTTAAGAGCAAATAACCGGATTATTTAGCAAAAATTGTCGAAAATATGGACCGATCAAACAATTTGCAGTCGGTTCATGATAGGTCCGACATTCACCGAAGCACAAGGGAGCATTATGCAGGATAATTTTGACAAAACAGAGAATTACGAACGGGAAGCGGAAATCCTCAAAGTTCTCGGTCATCCCATTCGGCTTAAAATTGTTGCCGGCCTGCTGTCCGAAACCTGCAATGTGAAAAAAATCTGGGAATGCCTCGGACTGCCTCAGGCCACCGTATCCCAACACCTTGCTTTGCTCAAGAACAAAGGCATTATTGAAGGACGGCGCAGCGGCGTGGAAGTTTACTATTCAGTGATATCTGAACAAGGCCGCTTGATCATCGAAGCGTTATTTAAGCCTCCTTCATCAAAATAATCTGTCCGATGTGATCTGCCGGCCCTGCTCATTGGGCCGGAGCGGTCGCCACCCCATACACGACCTCATAACTGGCGGGGATTTTTCCAACCTGCCCGTAGCGATGCCTGTAGATATTCGTCATCTCCTGAAGCAGGCTCCGGGAAGCCAGTCCCCGTGGTGCGTTTACGCTTGCATTGCCGGCCCCTATACGTTTTAGACTACGCAACAGATCCGTTACTTCCCCATGATATTCGACCAAATCCTGTCGTTGCAGTTCTATCTGCTCAAATCCGGCCGTGGTGAGGGCCTGTTGAACAATCGCCATATCCGGCAAATCGTGCAGGTGCCCAACCTCCGTCCCCCTGATCTTTGCTGCCTGCCGATAGGCGGTTTTAAGTTCCCACAAAGTGTTTTGCCCGAATAACGCAAAAGCAAAAAGGCCACCCTTACGCAGAATTCGGGCACTTTCGGAAAACGCAACAGGCAGATCAAGAACCCATTGATAAACGGACGAAGAACAGACCATATCCAGGCTTCGGTCGACAAAAGGCAGGGATTCGGCGGCGGCATCGACAGCCAGGGATTTTGCAATACGGCTGAGACTGTGCAGAGTCATGCCATGGGCGATATCAGACAGAACGGGTTGTAGTTGGGGATGGGTTCTACAGAGTTCGTAAGATAGCGTACCGGTACCGCAACCGATATCAAGAAAGATCCCCTTCATCGGGCATCGCGGTCCCATAAGCTCAATAAGGTGATTCACCACCTGTTTCTGCACCTGGGCATGGTAATCATAGTGATCAGCGCTGATGCTGAAATTGCGGCGCAATCGACGGCTATCTATAGCAGCATTCATGGTCGGCAGAACTCGCGCCAGAGCTGAAAGACTTTTTCGGAACAACTGAGAAAAGGAGCATGCCCCGCCTTTGCCAGTGGCTGAAAACAGGCCTTTGGTATAGCATCGGACAGATAACGGCCAGCCCCCAGGGGGACAATCGTATCTTCGGCCCCGTGCATAACCAAGGTGGCGACCTTCAAATCGGCCAACTGTAAGCGCAAATCACTTGTCCGTAAGGTTTCAAGGACCGCCAGGGCCGCTTCTGCTTGCGGTGGGATGACTGCAGGTGAAAGGTTCTGGCTGAGCCATTGCAAACGTTGTGCGCTTAGCTCCTGCTGAGCGAATTGTTGATTGAAAAAATCATCCAGAGTCCCGGCAAAACGGCGCTGCAGCCCCCGGGCCATGATCCGCACCTGTCCATTGGGCAATCCATGGGGCCACTCAGCTTCGGCCACGAATCGCGGCGTGGTAGCCACCAACAGCAAACGGCGGATCCGCTGAGGTGCCAAGGCCGCAAGTCTCAAGGCGATCTGACCGCCGAGAGACCAGCCCAGCAGACAAACCCCGACAAGTTTCAGGCCGTCCATCCATGAAGCCAGATCGCCGACCAATGAATTGAGTCCGTAATCGACGCCTGCGGATGATTGACCGTGTCCGGGCAAATCAGGGGCCAGCACGCAGAATTCGTTACTTAAAGTCTGCAGCGCTTCGCTGAAAACCGCCGAGGACATGGCCCAACCGTGAAGCAGCACCAGGGGTGGACCGCTGCCGGCCTGCCGGTAGCTTATGACACGACCGTCGGCTAAAGGCCATTCTTTCATCGAAATGTTCCTTGTACAGCTTGCACAACAGCTTGGGCAGCGGTCCGCAGGTCGGCCATCTGGTGAACCGCCATCAAGGTGACCCGCAAACGACAACTGCCGATCGGCACCGTAGGTGGTCGAATCCCTTGCATAAAGTATCCTTCAGCTAACAATCGTTGGCTGGCAGCCATAGTCGGTTCAGGATCAGCGGTCATAACCGGCACAATGGGACTGGGATGATCCACTACCGTCAGCCCCCCCTGACGCAAACCGGCAACAAACAGGGTTCGGTTTTCCAGCAACCGTTGTCGCAACTGGGAGCCTTCTGCTCCGGCCACGATTTTCAGGGCGGCTGAAGCGGCTGCGGGGACTGCCGGCGGCAAGCTGGTGGAAAAGATGAAAGATCGTGCCCGATTGATGAGAAGTTCAATGGCTGCAGAAGGCCCGGCCAGGTAAGCGCCAGCCCCTCCCAGGGCTTTGCCCAGAGTGCCCATGTGCAGATCGATATCCGTGAGACACCCTAAATATTCGCCGCTACCGCGACCTCCCGCTCCCAAAACCCCGGTGCCGTGAGCGTCATCGACCATCAGCAAAGCATCGTAACGGTTTTTAAGCCGTACCAGTTCTGGCAGCGGCGCTATCTCACCATCCATGCTGAATACCCCATCGGTAACGATTAGCCACCGGCCTTTGCGACCAGAAGACTCCTGCGCCATAAGGGTCTCGAGGGCCGCAACATCTCCATGGGGATAGACGACCGTACGAGCCTTGCTTAAGCGACAACCATCGATTATCGAAGCATGATTAAGAGCGTCGGAGAAGATCAAATCCCCTTCCTCGAAGAGCGCCTGCAAGATGCCGCTGTTAGCCGCATAACCGGAATTAAACAGCAAAGCCCGTTCGCTGCCCTTAAAGGCGGCCAGGCCCTCTTCCAGGTGCTGATGACAGGTCATCGAACCGGATATCAGCCGACTGCCACCACTGCCGGCACCGAAACGGGCTGTCGCTTTTTGGGCCGCCTCGATGACCTCGGGATGAGTCGCCAGCCCAAGATAGTTGTTGGAGCAGAGCAGTAGCACCTGCCGACCATCGATTTCGACATAAGGGCCTTGTTCGCCGCAGATGGTACGCAAACGACGAAGCAAGCCTTGTTTTTCAAGACAATGGAGTTGATTTTGCCATTCGATCATAAGGGGTCTACCCATAGGCGGGGGTGGTGCAATTGGCCTATCCTATCGAAAAGTAATGGTTTTAATTGCAGATAATCGATAAGCTCCGCCAGGTTCTGCTTCCCGGCAGCGAGAAAAAAAGCCCGGCCGCCGCGCTCTTCACCCCTTGGTTTGAGGTGGGGAAAACGGATATAACCGAGCTGGGCACTGGCCACATAGCCGGCCGTGTAGTCGGGATCATCGGACCAGCAGAGCTCTGCCAAAATCCCCGGCGCCGTGGCAACTTTTCCGGCCAGCACCAGGGCCTCGCGGACATGAGCATTGTCCAGCCCCAGCAAACCCAAGCCAAGGGTCAACTCATGGCGGGCCTTCTCGGTAAGATCCATGCGGCTGACGCGCACACCCCGTGCCTGATCCGGCTCAAGACGGCCACCACTAAGGGCATCAATGAGCATGGCTCCACGCATACTATGGCCGTCCGGGGCTGCGCCGGAAGCCATAGAACCC
>CAZKQY010000023.1:0-1674 GCA_964555005.1 uncultured Syntrophotalea sp.
TGCACACCATGGTAGAGGGGGTTTTCGGTGAGGTTCGCTACCTCTCCTGGGACCTGGTTTTCGGCAGGGTCGACGCGCTTGCTTCACTGTTTGGATATATCTTGGCTCTTATGGCCATGCTGGGCACTCTGTATGCCCTTAAAGTAAAGAAAAGGACCGAGTTCGCCGCGGCCTGGGTGTATGTGGCCGGCTCCCTGGGGGTCATTTATGCCGGAGATCTGCTCACGCTCTTTTTGTTCTGGGAGATGATGGCGCTCGCCTCGGTGTTTCTGATCTGGTTGCGCGGTCGTCAGGAATCCCTCGCTGCCGGATTTCGTTATTTGCTGGTCCATGCCGCTGGCGGCGCCTGCCTGTTGGCCGGTATCCTGGTATATAGCCAGGGTGCCGATTCCCTTGCATTTGCCGGGTTCAACGTGCAGCAGCCCGGGGTTGGCGAATGGCTGATCCTGCTCGGATTTTTGCTCAATGCCGCCGTTCCGCCACTGCACGCCTGGTTGCCTGATGGCTACGGCGAAGCGACTTTCAGCGGTGCGGTGTTTCTCTGTGCCTTTACCACCAAAACCGCCGTTTATGCCTTGGTTCGCGGCTTTGCCGGCCTGGAGATCCTGATCTGGCTGGGGGTCATCATGGCCCTTTACGGTGTGATTTATGCGGTGCTGGAAAACGACAGCCGGCGCCTGCTGGCCTATCACATAATCAGTCAGGTTGGGTACATGGTGGCGGGCGTCGGTATCGGTACGCAGCTGGCCATCAACGGGGTCTGTGCTCACGCCTTCGCCCATATCCTGTACAAGGGGCTGCTGTTTATGGGCTGTGGCGCCGTGCTTCACATGACCGGTCAGAGCAAGTTTACGGAATTGGGCGGACTCTATCGGAAGATGCCCTGGACCTTCCTGTTCACCTTGATCGGTGGTCTTTCCATCTCAGCCTTTCCCTTGTTCAGTGGCTTTGTCAGCAAATCGATGACCGTACAGGCGGGTTTCGAGGCACATTTGCTCTGGCCGGCCTTTCTCTTGACCCTGGCTTCAGCAGGGACCTTTCTCCATACCGGTCTCAAGGTTCCCTATTTTATCTGGTTTGGCAAGAATAACTGTAAACCCGAGACCTGGGAAAAGGCTGCCGATCCCTGCTGGAATATGATTGCCGCTATGGCAATTGGCTCCGCATTGTGTATTTTTATCGGGGTGTATACGCCATACCTGTACAATATGCTGCCTTATCCGGTGGAGTACAATCCCTATACCTCCTATCACCTGTCCGAGTCGATGCAGATTCTGTTGTTTACCATGCTCGGGTTTTTTCTGCTGGTCAAAAAGCTCCAGCCGGATCCTGCCGTTGCGGTCGATACCGACTGGTTCTATCGCCGTGGGGCGAAGGTTTTTCGTCGATGGGACGACCGCCTTTTGAACGGTCTCAACGCCTGGTGTGAGGAACTCCTTATCCGCCGTGCTTTGCCGCGCTTGGTCCAGTTTTTCGAGGCCCCAGGTGGTTATCTGCAGATTGCCGGCCTGCGGCTGTTGGCTCGCTTCGGCTTGATCGGCAGAGAGTTGCCCGACACGGAAGGACTGGTCGAATGTCGTAGTCGTTCCGGGACCTATCCGGTGGGCATCGGCGTGTTGCTGGCGGTGCTCTACCTGGCAGTTATGTCGCTGCTGTTTTTTACCTGAGGATTTA
>CAZKQY010000024.1:0-2734 GCA_964555005.1 uncultured Syntrophotalea sp.
TGATTTCCCGGGCTTTCGCATCAGCCGGGACATGCTCTTGACCTATGAGCAGAACATTGTTCGCCATACCCAGGCGATCAACGAAAAGCGCCACCGCCCCATTGGATGGAAATACTACCAATGGCTGACCCTGATCTTTGTTGAAATCTACCTGGACCGCTTTTTTGGCAATCGTGACGGGATGCTCACCGATCTCAATGCATTCGTTGAGCGTTTTAACCGCCACTGGGACGATTACGCCGATGTGCCGCCTTACAACGAGGATGACCTGAACAAGCTCTGCATGCAGAACGCCACCGGCAGCGGCAAGACGCTGCTGATGCACGTCAACCTGCTGCAATACCGGCACTACGCCGCAAAGCATGGGAAGGATAAAGAACTCTCCCGTGTCATCCTGCTGACGCCCAACGAGCGATTGACCGAGCAGCATATAGCTGAGTTCCGGGAAAGTAATATCGAAGCCATTTCTTTTGGCCAACGATCACTTCCATTGTTTTCTATGGCAAGCGGCCTCGGGCGAGTCGATGTGCTGGAGATTACCAAGCTGGCTGATCAGGAGGGACCGAACACCATCGCTACGCGAAGCCTGGGCGATCAGAACCTGCTTCTGGTTGACGAAGGGCATCGCGGCATGAGCGGCAAAGAGGAAGGCGTCTGGTTCACCCGGCGGTCCGATCTCTGCGCCAAGGGTTTCACCTTCGAGTATTCCGCCACTTTCGAGCAGGCGGTTCAGGCATCAGGCAATGCCGATTTTGAGAACAGCTACGCCAAGACGGTCGTTTTTGATTATTCCTACCGGTGGTTCTATGAGGACGGTTTCGGCAAGGATTATAAAATTGATAACCTGCCGCATCCAAACAAGGAAACAATTCAGCGCCTCATCGAAAAAGGCAATATCAAGGCGGCTTCCAAACTGGACAACGATCGGAGCATAGCCGAAGCAATGCTTCCATCATTCATGACAGCCTGTCTGCTGAAGTTCTATCAGCAACTCCGCATCTACGAGGAAAAGTGCAAAGATTTCGAGCCGTTCAATCTGGAAAAGCCGCTGTGGGTCTTTGTCGGCAGCACGGTTTCCTCGGGCAAGATGAGCAAGGATGAACAGATCGTGGCCACGGACGTGGCGCTCATCATCCAGTTTATCGCCGACTTCCTCGACAACAGCCAAGCGGCACTGCGGCGCATGCACGAGATACTCACAGGCAAAGGTCGGGATACCGGCCTGCTGGACAAGGATGGAAATGACATCTTTGCTGGGGCCTTTACCTATCTGGCCCGGGCCATGAATGGCGGCGAAACCGTTGAAGCCCTGTACCGGGATATTCTCGCCAGGCTGTTCAACCATGCCGCTGGCGGCCATTTGTCACTGGATCGCATCAAAGGGGAATCCGGCGAAGTGGCCTTGCATGTGGGCACGAGCGAGAAGCCCTTCGGTCTGATCAACGTCGGTGATGCCAAAAGCCTGTGCGACCACGTGGCCGCGGTGGCAGCGCAGAGCGTCACACGACTGAGCGTGGAAGACAGTGACTTTACCGAGGCGATGTTCGCCTCTGTGAAGGATTCCACGTCACCGGTCAACCTGCTTATCGGCTCCAAGAAATTTGTCGAAGGCTGGGACTGCTGGCGCGTCTCTACCCTCGGCCTGATGCATGTCGGGCGCTCGGAAGGCTCGCAGATTATTCAGCTCTTCGGTCGCGGTGTCCGCTTGAAGGGTTACGAGTGGAGCCTCAAGCGCAGCGGCCATTCCCATGCGCCGCTTCGGCCGACCTTCATCGAGGAATTGGAAACCCTCAACGTGTTCGGCATCGAGGCCGACTTCATGGAGAAGTTCCGCGAGTTCCTCAAAGAGGAAGGCTTACCCGGCAACGAGCGCCGCAAGATCATTACCATACCGCTGAATGTCACCTATGACTTCGGCAAGAAGCTTAAAATCCTCCGCCCTAAGCGGAAGGCCTCTGACGGCAAGGAATACGATTTCAAGAAAGATGCAGCGGTGCCGACTGTCGGGGATATCCCGGACTACATGACGCACAACACGGTAGTCGCAGACTGGTACCCGCGCATTCAGGCCATGCAGTCACGCGGCACATCCCTGGCGACCCAGAAGGACAAGGTGTCGTTGCGTGAACAGCATTTGGCTCTGCTGGACTATGACACGCTCTTTTTCGAGCTGGAGCGGTTCAAGCGCGAACGGAGCTGGTACAACTTCAACATCACCAAGGATGGCATTCAACGTCTGCTGGGGGACCCGAACTGGTACACCCTCTACCTGCCCGAAACCCGCCTGAACCCGGCAACATTTGATGGCGTGCTCTTGCTCCAGCAGGTGGCGTCAGAGCTTCTGAAGCGGTACTGCGATCACTACTACAACTATCGCAAACGGGAATACATCGAACCGCGCCTGGAGCTACGCGACCTGACGCCGGATGATGACAACATCCCGCAGGAGGAATTTTACCAGCTCATCGTGGATGGCGATGAGGAACAGGTTATTCAGGGAATTCAGCAGTTAAAAAAGGAACTCGCAGAAAAAAAGAATGACCTTCCAAAGGCCGGAGACTTATTTGCCTGCAATTTCGGGAAGCATCTGTTCCAGCCGCTCTTTCACGTTCGGCGCGGTGGGAAAATCACCATCCTGCCTGTCGCCCTCAACGAGAGCGAATATCAGTTTGTCACCGATCTGAAGACTTGGTGCGACAGCCACAAAGCCGCTCTGGAAAAGGAAGGAATGGAA
>CAZKQY010000025.1:0-10738 GCA_964555005.1 uncultured Syntrophotalea sp.
TTACAGGCGAGCCGCTTGAATATGTATCCAGTCGTAGTTTTTGCTGCGACCCAGACTAACCCATCCCGCTTCTTCCCAGAGCCGCCACCAGAAATCGTATTCCGGTCGGGCAAGGCCGCCTGGCAACGCCCCCATTTCAATTTGTTGCGGTCCTGATCGTAGTCGACCCCGACTTGAAGCCCTCGGCAATGAGATGATTCTGTATCAAACGTACTGCTGCTGATTCCATGCCGGCCCTCTTTCTGAATCCCGTGCTCTGTCGGTATCTCTCCTGGTTTTCATCCGGAAACGGCTCTTTTTCCTAATCTCGGCGTCAATTCGCGCCCTTGCGTGTAACTCGGGTGATCTCTGTCCGTCGCCTTTCTGGCAGACAGCGGCCAAAAAAACCAGTATTAAAAGACAGGATTAACCGTACAGGGCACTAGCTATGATCTTACGTTTTGCGACGGAGCCGCCCAGATAAAACAAGCAGCATAAATATACTTTAACGCGACATTTATATAGGTCAAAAGGGCATAACGAAATATTTCACTACTGAGCCTTATCGGCAAAAAATGTCGAGAATCTGGGCCAATCATACGATTTTTCCGTCGGCTCACGGTAAGCCCGGCAGATGGCGCATGCAACGACGCAAATGCTGTTCATTGTCTATTTGCGTATTGTTTCCCATTTTAGCCGCAAGGATGGTACGGCTTTGGCTCCTTCGCGTGGGTCGAAGCTGGCAGGTAAAACCTTTTGGGTGAGGATATAACCGGTAAGGTTTTCTGCCGCCGCGGTTGCTCATGCGGGTTTCTGTGATAATTTTATCATCTAAGCAAGTCGCTCATGACCATAGACGTTCTGCTTGATGTACCGTTCGGACAGAGATTTCTGTTCATCGGGTCATGGGGTCCTTTTCTTGTACTCCGTAAATTATTGATAGTCAAATGGCGCCGAGGAAAAAGTTGTGAACCGATTCTTCCGCATTCTTGAATCCTATGGTTTTTCGAGGAGTTGCGATGATGTATTCGCCACCTTCGAGGAGCCGATTCGTCGAGACGTATTCAGTGCCGAGCGCTTGGAGCAGTACGCCGAGAGTCTTGCAAGCCGGCAGAAGGTTACCGATGCCCCGCATAAGGGGTATAAGCTTACGTCGCGCATTCACAAAAATGGCAGAATCCTTCAGGCCTCTTACTATGCTGTTGCCGAATCGGTCAGCGAACAACAGGCGATCACCCCGGCCGCCGAATGGCTTCTTGACAACTTTTATATCGTCGAGGATCAGCTACGGGACATACGGGACCAACTCCCTTCCGGGTATTACCGCGAACTTCCCAAGCTCGCCGAAGGTCCGTTCAAAGAATATCCGCGGGCCTACGAGCTCACCTGGGCCTTTGTCGCCCATACGGACAGCCGCTTCGACCCGGAGTTGCTGATCCGCTTCATTCGCGCCTGCCAGCGCGTTCAGCCTCTTACCATCGGTGAGCTGTGGGCTGTTCCCATCACCCTTCGCATTGTGCTCATCGAAAACCTTCGGCGCATTGCCCTTCGCATCGTCGGTTCGCAACGGGCGCGTCTGGAAGCCAACCGGATTGCCGATGATCTGTTGGGCATCAGCGGCCGGCCTCCTCAAGCAGCGACGGATGTCCTGCGGTGCTTGGAGAAGAAACCTCTTCCCACAGCCTTTGCGGTGCAACTGGTACAACGTTTGCGCCAGCAGGGGACTGATGCGGACGCTGCCATGGAGGTGCTCAGCGAGAGCTTGGCCGCGCAAGGAACGAACCCGGACAGAATTGTTCAGCTGGAACATACCCTTCAGGCCGCCAATAACGTGACGGTACGCAATATTATTACGAGTATGCGGCTTGTCTCGGCCTATTCCTGGAACGCTTTTTTCGAATCCGTCAGTTTGGTGGATCAGGTTCTGCGCTCCGATTCGCTCTTCGCCGAGATGGATTTTGTCACTCGCGACCGCTATCGGCATGGCTTGGAAGGGCTGGCAAAAGGTGCGCGGCTTCAGGAGCTGGAGGTCGCCCGCCTGGTAATCGCCAAAACGAAAGAGGCGCGGGACCATGTGGCAGATAGCGGCGAAGCCAACGACTGGCGCCTGCTGGATCCCGGTTATTATTTGATTTCCAAAGGCCGGCGGGCCTTTGAGGAAGAGATCGGCCTTCGTCCGTCCCTACGGCGAAGGCTCCTGCGTCTCTATATCGCCCATGCAACGCCGGCTTATCTCGGAAGCGTCGTCCTTACAACCCTTCTGGTGGCGGCTATTCCCCTGTTGGTAAGTTTGCAGGCGGGGGTGTCGCCGCCCTGGCTCTTGGTCTTCGGCCTGCTGGCACTTTTCCCCGCATCCGACATGGCGATTATGCTGGTGAACGGGATCTTGAAGGCGCAGACCGGCCCGCGCCATCTGCCTCGACTCGAACTCGCCGGAGGAGTCCCTGCGACGCTGCGTACCTTTGTGGTGGTGCCGACCTTTCTCATTAGTGAAGACGAGGCTGAAGAACAGGTCGGGCTTCTTGAGGTGCACTATTTGGCGAATCCGGACGGTGATGTCCGTTTTGCCCTTTTAACCGACTGGTTGGACGCCGATGCTGAGCTTCTTCCCGGTGACTCGGAACTATTGCTGTTTACCGCAGGTTTGATCGAAAAGCTTAATGTGCTTCACGGGCCCGCCCCGGACGGGGGGAAAAGGTATTTTCTGTTTCACCGGAAACGTCTCTGGAACGAGGCTGAAAATAAATGGATGGGGTGGGAACGCAAACGGGGAAAGCTTCGGGAATTCAATCGTCTGCTGCGGGGGGCAACCGACACCAGTTTTGTTGCAATCGATGGCTCACCGCTGGAGATTCCCTCCGATGTTCGCTACGTCATCACCCTTGATGCGGACACTAAACTTCCGGTTAAAGCGGTAAGCGAGCTCGTCGGAAGCATGGCCCACCCTTTAAATCTACCCCATTTCGATGAGCGGCTGGGGCGCGTGGTCGAAGGATACGGGGTGCTTCAGCCGCGCATTACCCCCTCCTTTCCCCGCCGTTGTGATCGCACCTTTTACCATCACTTCTTTTCCGGGCCATGCGGGATTGATCCTTACGCCTTCGCTGTCTCTGACGTTTATCAGGACCTTTTCGGGGAAGGGTCCTTTACCGGCAAAGGGATCTACGACGTGGAAGCCTTTGAGGCTTCTCTAGGGGAACGCGTGCCGGAAAACGCTATCTTGAGTCACGACCTGATCGAAGGGATCTATGCCCGCTGCGGACTGGCAAGTGATATTACCCTGTTCGAGGAGTTCCCCTCCCATGGGGAGGTCGCCGCTTGCCGGGACCATCGCTGGACACGGGGGGACTGGCAGCTTCTCCCCTGGATTTTTGGAAAACGGGGTAAGGGAATTCCCCTCATCGGTCGCTGGAAGATGCTCGACAACCTGCGGCGTTCCCTCTCCGCGCCGGGTATGTTGTTTCTGCTCCTTGCTTCATGGTTCGTCTCCACCGCTCCGCGCAGCGTGTGGTCCCTGTTCGTCCTCGCGAATATTGCCTTTCCGTCATTTCTCTCGCTTCTCAAAGGTCTGATGCCACAGCGTCGGGGTATTTCTCTGAGAAACCACTTGCGCGGGGTCCTCGGCGACCTGATTGTAGGTGCAGGCCACACGGTCGTCGTCCTGATTCTCCTTCCTCGATACACCTGGCTGATACTGGATGCCATCTGTCGTACCCTGGTGCGCCTCGTTATCACCCGACGCAATCTGCTCCAATGGGTGACCGCCGCCCATGCGAAAAAAAACTTTATCCTTTCCTTTCGGTTTTTTTTCCAGCGGTTTCTCGGTGCGGAAATCGTCGTCTTCGCTTTCGGGTCGGTGATAGCCCTGCTTGCTCCCGAAGCGCTGCCGGTGGCCGTTCCGTTCCTTTTTATTTGGGCGATCTCCCCCTTGGTTGCCCGCCAGATCAGCCTGCCCCTTGCGACCAGTCCGAGGGAGATCTTGCCGGAACAGGAGGTGACCTTCCTGCGCCTGAGCGGCCGGCGCATCTGGCGTTTTTTCACCACCTTCGTGACGGCCGAGGATCACTGGTTACCTCCCGATAACTTTCAGGAAGAGCCCTTTCCGGTCATTGCCCACCGCAGCTCGCCGACAAATTTCGGTCTTTATCTTCTTTCGGTCGTTGCCGCCCGTGACTTCGGTTGGATCGGCCTTTCCGAGACAGCGGACCGTCTCGACGCAACCATGGGGACCTTGCAGGAACTTCCCCGCTTTCACGGGCACTTTTACAACTGGTACGAAACCCAGCAACTTCAAACTCTTGAGCCGAAGTACGTCTCTGTCGTCGACAGTGGGAATCTTGCCGGTCACCTCCTTACCCTTTCTCAGGCATGCAAGGAGATGCCGCAGCATCCGGTTCTTTCCCCGGCCGCGCTGAAGGGCATCGGCGACACGGCAGGCCATTTTCGCCAGGCCGTGGAAGAGCTCGGCAAGGGCGACGGGGTTCGGCATCTCCTCGAAATTCTTGGCGACATCGAGTCCAGCATTATTGCTCCGCCTTCCGGTCTTGCCGGTCAGGCCTCTTTCTGGGACGTTTTGGAGGCTAAAGCGGCAGAACTCGTCAACTTTTTCGCTTCTTTCGCACCAGGAAATACACAGGAAGGAAAAACCGAAGTACATGCATGGGCAGAGCTTCTGTTAGCTGATATTACAAGCCATCAGCGCGATGTCGATCTGCTTCTCCCCTGGGCGAGGATGTTGGAAGAATGGCTGCCTCAGAGGAGGGGAGCCGTAGGTGAAGAGCAGCGGCTGTGGAGCGAGATCCTCCTTCTTTTCGAGCCTGCGCCCCCTTTGGCGCAGATGCCTGATTACTGCGCAGCCGCTGCTCAAAAGCTTTTGCAGTTGCAGGCTCTCGCCGATTCAGAGGAGCACCGTGCCCGTCTCGGTAACATGATCGGAGCCTTGAAGTCGTCGAGAAAGACCTGCGTTCTGCTGGCGGAACGGTTAGCCGGAATCGCCAACCGCGCGCGTTCCCTTTTCGACGAGATGGATTTCGGTTTTCTCTTTGACCCGGGCTGCCGGCTGTTCTCCATAGGTTACCGAGCCGACGAAGGACGCCTGGATCCGAGTTTCTATGATCTGCTCGCCTCGGAAGCTCGTCTTGCGAGCTACATTGCCATCGCCAAGGGGGAAGTGCCTCCTTCCCACTGGTTTCAGCTTGGCAGGGTGCTGACCCCGGTGGAGAAGGGGGCGGCTCTTATTTCCTGGTCCGGATCGATGTTCGAATATCTTATGCCCTCGCTGGTTATGAACACGCCGCGGGGCAGTCTTCTTGATCAGACTTGCCGGCTGGTTATCGAGCGCCAGATCAGCTACGGAAAGGAGAACGGCGTGCCGTGGGGGATTTCCGAATCGGCCTACAACACCCGCGATCTTTCCTTCGCTTACCAGTATTTGGCCTTCGGCATCCCTGGCCTGGGGCTCAAGCGCGGTCTCGGTCTGGATCTGGTCATCGCTCCTTATGCCACGCTGCTGGCGGCAATGTATGCTCCTGCTTCGGCGGCACGGAACCTGAGATGTCTCGAGAAAGCGGGGGCACGGGGGCCTTACGGCTTTTACGAGGCTCTGGATTTTACCAGCGACAGGCTTCCCGAGGGGACAGAGGCCGCAGTGATCAAGGCCTACATGGCGCACCACCAGGGGATGTCTCTGCTGGCTCTGGATAATGCCATCCATAAGGGGATCATGCGGCACCGTTTTCATCGCGAACCGATGATCCACGCGGCCGAGCTTCTGCTGCAGGAACGGATGCCCCGGGACGTCGGCGTTGCCCGGCCGCTCCCCGATCAGGTTCAGACCGCGAAGATATGGGAAGCTGTCCAGCCTGTGCTGCGTCGTTTTCACAGCCCGAATCATCGCCTCCCCTCGACCCATCTTCTTTCCAACGGTCGATACGCCGTTATGGTCACTGCTGCCGGATCCGGTTACAGCCGCTGGCGGGACATCGCTGTCACGCGCTGGCGCGAAGACGTGACGCGGGACGCATGGGGCAGCTATATCTTTTTGCGCGACCGGGAAAGTGGCGCTGTTTGGTCCGCAGCTTATCAGCCGACGGGGGTGAAGCCGAAGCGCTACAAGGTGGTATTTGCCGAGGATCGGGCACGCATCGTCAGGCACGACGAAAACCTGACCACCACCCTGGAGATTATCCTGTCGCCGGAGGATGACGTCGAACTGCGTAGGCTCTCCATCACCAACATAGGGAGGGTCGCCAGGGAGATCGAGGTCACCTCTTACGCCGAGATTGTCCTCGCCCCGCAGAATTCAGACATCGCACACCCCGCTTTCTCCAACCTCTTCATCCAGACGGAATATCATCCCGAATTCTCAGGGCTTCTGGCTTGTCGCCGCCTTCGCTCCTCGGATGATTCACCGGTCTGGGCCGCCCACGTGGTGGCCATGGAAGGGGGGAGTTCCGGTGGCATCGAGTACGAAACCGACCGGAGTCGTTTTCTCGGGCGGGGCCATACGATTCGCAGGCCCGTTTCGGTCATAGAAGGACGCCCACTGTCTAACACCGTCGGTTCCGTTCTCGATCCAATTTTCAGTCTTCGGGCAAAGGTAAGGGTTGCGCCCGGGGCCACGGCCCACATTGTATTCTCGACCATGGTCGCTGCTTCCCGTGAAGCGATCTTGCTGCTGGCCGATAAGTACCACGATCCGGCCTCTTATGAGCGGATAGTCACCCTTGCCTGGACCCAGGCCCAGATCCAGCTTCATTATCTGGGGATCGAGCGGGGCGAAGCCCATCTCTTTCAGCATCTGGCCAATCGGCTGCTTTATTCGGATCCGGCCGTTCGGCCCCGGGACGAAAGCCTGCATCTCAACACCCTGAGCGTTACAGGGCTTTGGTCCCATGGTATATCGGGAGATTATCCCATCATCCTGGTGAATATCGATAATGCTGAAGACCGGGGAATCCTGCGCCAGCTTCTCCGCGCTCACGAATACTGGCGGCTGAAGCTTTTGACCGTTGATCTGGTGATCCTGAACGAAGAGAAGACGTCCTACATTCAGGATCTGCAGGACTCCCTGGAGGCCATGGTGAGCGCAAGCCTTGCCGGCGGCCGTGCCCGGCAGAAAAACGGTGGCAAAATCTTCGTTCTGTGCTCTGACCTGTTGACTGCAGACGAGCGTCTGCTCCTGCAAACCGCCGCTCGTGTTGTGCTCAGGGCTCAGGATGGGAGTTTGACCGAGCAGGTCGTGCGCATGCGTCACATGGAGGAGCGCACGGTCTATCCGGCGCTTCGTCAGTTTCTCCGGCACCCGGCCGAAGGACCCTCTCTTGAGCTGCCTCTCCTAAAGTTTTTCAACGGTCTTGGCGGTTTTGCCAAAAATGGGCGGGAATATGTCATCTTTCTTGGCAGAGGGCAGCGCACCCCGGCCCCGTGGATCAACATTATCGCCAATGAGCGCTTTGGTTTTCAGGTCTCCGAATCGGGGGCGGGCTATACCTGGGCTCTCAACAGCCGCGAGAACCAAATAACCCCCTGGTCCAACGACCCGGTGTCCGATCCGCCCGGTGAGGCTTTCTACCTCTGCGACCGGGCCAGTGGCGCGATGTGGTGCCCGACGGCACTGCCGATACGGGTCGAGAGCGCAACCTATATCGCGCGACACGGCCAGGGATACAGCCGTTTCGAACATCTATCCCACGGAGTTTGGAGCGAACTTTCGCAGTTCGTGAGTCTCAGTGATCCGGTAAAAATCTCTCTGCTGGTTTTGGAAAACCGCTCCCCAGACCAGCGCAATCTCTCTGTAACCGCCTACCTCGAGTGGGTTTTGGGCTTTACCCGTTCGGTCACCGCACCCTACATCGTTACCGAAATAGATGCCGAGACCGGGGCCATCTTTGCCAGAAACCCGTGGAATGCCGAATTTGGCCACAGAATCAGCTTTGTTGATTTCGGCGGACTCCAAACGGCGTGGACCGCCGACCGGATCGAATTCGTAGGACGAAACGGTACCCTGGAGCAGCCGGTCGGTCTTATCAAGGGCACGGTCCTCAGCGGCAAGACGGGGGCTGGTCTCGATCCCTGCTGCGCCCTGCAGACAACAGTAAAGCTTGTACCCGGGGAGCGGGTCGAACGGACCCTGTTTATTGGCCAGGCACAAGACCGGGAAGAGGCCCGCAAACTGATCCGGCGTTGGCGCGAAGCCAACCCATGGGAAGAGCTCATGGCGGTTAAGGAGGAGTGGGAGGGGCGGCTCGGCAAGGTCCAGGTCAAAACCCCTGACGGGGCCATGGATATCATGTTGAATCGCTGGCTTCTCTATCAGACCCTTGTCTGTCGCTTCTGGGCCCGGGCGGCCTTTTATCAGGCGGGGGGGGCCTACGGGTTTCGGGATCAACTTCAAGATTGCATGGCCTTGGTCGTGACCGAGCCTTTTCTGGTTCGGCAGCATATCGTCAGGGCGGCGGGGCGCCAGTTTCAGCAGGGAGATGTTCAGCACTGGTGGCATCCGCCGACAGGAAGGGGCGTTCGCACCCATTTTTCCGACGACCTCCTCTGGCTGCCCTACGTTGTTTCACATTATTTGCAGGTGACGGGGGATGCAGGCGTTCTCGATGAGAGCGTACCCTTTCTGTTGGGAGAAGAGCTGCCCATGGAACAGGAGGACGCCTATTTCGAGCCTGGGGTCGCAAAGGAAACCGCAACCGTGTATGAGCATTGCGCCCGAGCCCTTGATCAGCGCCTTGCAACGGGAAAGCACGGTCTTCCCTTTATGGGAACGGGGGACTGGAATGACGGTATGAACCGCGTGGGCCATGAGGGGCACGGCGAAAGCGTCTGGCTCGCCTGGTTCCTGCACACCGTTTTTTCCCTTTTCGCTCCGGTAGCAACCCAACGGGGCGAGGGGAAACGGGCGGAGCAGTGGCTTGCCCATGCGGCTCGCTTGAAGAAGGCGCTGGAAAAGGAAGCATGGGACGGTGCCTGGTACCGACGGGCCTATTACGATGACGGTACGCCCCTCGGCACGGCATCGGGCGGCGAATGCCGCATCGACTCCATCGCCCAGAGCTGGGGGATAATCTCCGGAGCGGCGGATTCCCAGCGGGCCAAACAGGCGATGCAATCTGTTGAAGAATGCCTGGTTAAAACAGGGGACGCCCTCGTGCTTCTTTTTGCTCCCCCCTTCGACAAAACTCTTCAAGACCCCGGCTACATCAAGGGGTACATCCCCGGCATTCGTGAAAATGGCGGCCAGTACACCCACGCCGCTGCCTGGTGCGTGATCGCTTTCGCCATGATGGGAGAAGGGGACAAGGCCCATGAACTCTTTTCTATGCTCAATCCGATAACCCACGCCGACACCCGGACCGGTATGCATCACTACAGGGTGGAGCCCTATGTGGCGGTGGCGGACGTCTACTCGGAGCCACCCCATGTGGGAAGGGGAGGGTGGAGCTGGTATACCGGTTCTTCGGGTTGGCTTTACCGGGCCGGGGTCGAATGGATCCTGGGATTTTCCGTTCGGGGGGACTTTCTGCACCTCGATCCGTGCATTCCCCATACCTGGCCGGGTTTTGTCATCACCTACCGGCACGGAGGCTCGCGTTACGAAATCTTCGTGGAAAACCCCGACAGGGTGACGAGGGGGCTCGCTCAACTTTTACTGGACGGTGAACCTTTGCCTGCAGCAGAGGGAATGGTGCCCTTAAAAGATGACGGCAGGAAACATGCGGTGAAAGTTCTTCTGGGTGATCGGGAAAGGGTGCATGCTTCTTGATTATGGTTCTATCATCGAAAATTGAATCATGGTGATTCGGCCTTGACCATCGCAAATGGCATGAATCCGGTTGTCGGCTTGTTCCCGTGAAGCGGTTGAGATAATTCTCCCGACAGCCTTCTGGCCTGCCTCAGGTATTGCCATAATACTCTGACCGACAGGCCGTTTATATAATCTTCTTTACCTGTCTGGCTTGACCTTTTCTTTTTTATCTTTGTTGCGACCCTGTTTTGCCCACCCGTCTTATGAATGTTTTTATTGATTTTTTAATAAAAAGCATTTATTTATACTTATCCGGACTGGCTTGGTCCTGTCCCGTTCCTTTTTTGTTTTTATAAAGCATACGGAGGAGTGTGATGAAAAATATCATTAGGTTTTCAATCGTATTTTTATTGGGTATGGTCTTATGCGGTTGTCATATTTATACGATGAGGACAAATACCAAGGCACCTGATATGGTTGGTGTTTCTGTTAAGGACCTAAATGTAAATAAATCAGTTTCTTTGGTAAATGTTTTAACTGATTCAGGTGATGAAGAAATTGGGAAATGGACCGGTTGGAAAGTTTATGGAAATTATTATAAATTTACAGAATCGGCAATAGAGGCGACAAAAAATGTTTTAGAACGTGAGAAGGTAAATGTAACAAACAATGGCGAGAAGATTCTAGCTCTGGCCATCTTTGACGTAAAATCAAGTCAAGGGAGAGTTTTTACTGTTTTAACGTCACTCAGGGTAAAAACCGGTGATGGCTTAATGAAGGAATATGCGGTCTCAAAAAACCATAAGAATGGTTATGGAACAACTCCTATAATAGAAAAAAACATAGCGGAATGTGTTGCGCAGATGCTGAACGATAAAGACATTATAAATTATCTGGTCAACTAATTGTCAGGTCCCGCATGATTCCTAACCTGTTTATGAAAAAGTTCAGGCTTTCTTTTTTGCCAATCTTTGAGAGCCTGCACCGGGGTTTTATGTTCCAAAGCCC
>CAZKQY010000026.1:0-6424 GCA_964555005.1 uncultured Syntrophotalea sp.
TGCGGAGTGCAATGCACCCGCCGAAACCCAACGGCCACAAGTATCCGTGCCATCTCTAAGGATTCGGCCAGAGTCTCGGGGCCATCGTCTATCGCGGGCAAAATGTGGCAATGCCAGTCAATCATTGATGCATTCGCAAAAACTCATGGGATGGTTAAGCAAAAAGTCGCCAGCCTGCTCGCACCAGCACCCGTTTTGTATCAAAAGAGGAACGCAATAGCAACCCAAATAACAGCTCGCTAATCTGAAGTATTAACGCCTCAGCGAGCGACTTTAACCCAGACAGTGCGTTCCTGATGGAGACTACTGGTACGCCAGGTTAGAATGGCGCGAGAAACCTCGTCCCCTTCCCGCAAATAATGACCGAGATCAACCCATTGACCAAGGGGCACCCGCACCGTGCTGACTAAATCCTGCAATTGTACTTCCGAAGGCATGCCCATCATGCGGGCACCGCTGCGCTGAAAACCCTCCAGATGGGGCCGTATCTCCAGGGTGGCATATCCTCGCTCGAGAATCGGACGTACCCAAAAACCGGTATTGACAGCCTGAAAATCGATGTTCTGGCCATAGCCGGCATAACGGCGGGCCAGCAGCAGCATCTCCCGCACATTGGGCACCATCCCCCCCATGAGAATAAACCCCTTGCTGCCATCCCGCAGCCGCAGAGTCTGCGTTGTCTGCTCGGCAGTGTTGCCAAGCTGCTGCGCCCCTGACGCAGAAACAATAGGCTCCGGAACGCCGGCACCAGTCATAACGGACGCTGGCGTATTGCTTAAATTCGCCCGGTTGCCGGCTTGGCCCTGGCGATTTTCCTGACGCACACTGATGCGCAACATGGTCGGTGGCAGATCAATCTGCTGCAGCACCTCTTCGATGATGGAAATCTCCTCCGCGGAAGCGTTAATAATTAAACGATTATCCCAGGTGCTGACCTTTCCCTGCCCGGCGAGCACATCCCGCACCACGGTTACAATCTCTTCCGCGGCAACATGTTTCAGAGCCAGCACCTTGATTTCCGCCTGGCAAGGGCAAGCCATTGCCAGCGAAACTAGTACCAGGCTCCCACAAAACCTATAGAATCTGCCGAGCATATCCATATCCCCCATCGATTGGGTCCTGAAAAACATAGACCGAAGACTCAGTATACCCATTTCATATCGACCCATAAACCTCTTTTGTAAATCATATCAACATCAAGGACCAAAAGGCCGTCGCATTTATGCTTGAAAAGCCAACCAATCAGCCTTGAAGGAACCCCGCCACACTCACTCTGTCACCGCTAACCCACTAAAAAAATTCCTGCTGGCCAGGGTTGGCGCGGTTACCGCCTATCAGGAAACGCTAAATAAGAACTGACGAGTTCCTGATTTAAAAACAAGCTATTTTCTGTAAAATCAAGGGAATTAGGGCCTTGCGCGAAGACGTCCCTATTTACGCCGCACCACTTTGCAGGATAGCGGAATGAGACAACCTCTGGCTGCCCGAAAAACGAGGGGCAAGGATGACCCGAATCACATGCAAAGGTGCGAATTGACGCCAAGATTGGGGGAAAGGGCCGCTTTAGGATGAAAACCGGCCTGATCAGCTATGCATTTTCGCTATCAATAAGAGATTTTCGCTCAACGGAAAGGACCTCCTGTTCCATTGAGGACCAGTCATTGTTGGGAAACAGTACGTCAAAGTCTACGCCAAGTCCCCTTCCAGGCAAGGTAAAAGTCACTTTTGTTCCTTTTCCAACCTCGCTGTCGACCCAAATTTGGCAGCCATGAGCGTCGATGATGTTCTTTACAATCGCCATCCCCAGACCAAGGCCCTCTTTAGCCGTATTAGAGGCATCAACCCGGTAAAACTTATCAAAGACTCTTTCCACCTGTTCAGGGGTCATACCGACACCCTCATCGCTGACGGAAATACGCAGATCTGCTTCAGACACCTCACAAGCCACTCGAATACTCCCTCCGGGCAGAGAAAATTTCACGGCGTTTCCGAGCAAATTTTCCATCACCTGAAAGAGCTTTCTGTCATCCAAAAAAACCATTAGGGACACTTCTGGAAGAAGGATTTCAAAATGATAATCGGGATAAGTTCTTTGATAGTCGGCGGTACTGCGCTTGATGATCGAACAGATATCGGCCCAATCCTTTTTTAAACGAATAAGCCGCCCGGAATCGACACGAGAAAGGTCAAGAAGATCACCTACGATTTTCCCCAGAACTTCAGACTTTTTATGAATGACGGAAAGGAACTGCGACCTCTGCCCCTCATCGATATCTTTTTTACACAACAACAGCTCGGAAAACCCCATAACTGCCGTTAAGGGCGTACGCAGTTCATGGGCAGCGGTGGTGATAAACTCTCTTTTCATCCGGTCGAGTTCCCTCTCCCGACTCACATCCCGTAACAGGGTAATAACGCCGACTTCCCGGCCCTCCCCATCCTTTACAATTGCGGGCTTTGCCTGGATAACTCGAACCTCGCCTTCATTGTCACCAGGCAGCTCCAAATCAGCTGTAATTTCTTCTTTGGCGGCCGCTTGAATTGCAACTAATTTCTCCGCCAATTCCTGGTTTTCAATCGCCTCAGCTATGGCCAGGGAAAAAACACTATCTAATTGCTTGCCAAGCATCACTTCCGCAGAAGAGCTCATCAATTGAATCCGATTCTCCATATCGGTAAAAATCAAGCCATCAGCCACCGATTTGAGAATAACCTCGATTTTTGCTCCGACTCGCTGCGCATCCGATAAAGCCACCTTAAGCGCCACCTCGTCCCGCTTACGCTGAATGATCCGCCACAAGCCATTCATGATCAGATACAACTGTTTTGTATCTTCGTTAGTATATTCATGCTCTTTATTGCCGACCCCAACCAGAAGTACTATTTTCCCATCGTCTTTGACGGGCACGTTCATATGCCTGTTCAAAGGCACATGCCCATCAGGGACCCCCAGTTTAAAGGAACTGACTTCGTAGTCGTTGGTTATGACAGGTTTACGCTGCCTCAGCGCTCGCCCCCACAATCCCGACTCGGACACCTTAAAAACCGTCGGATGGTCCTGAATAGAACATTGTCCCATTGCCTCTTTAGACCAGGCATGAACAGTCATCTCCTTCTCATCGTCACTGACGAAGCAAATGTATCCAATCCTACTTTCAGTAACCCGAAGACAAGCTTCAAGGGCATAATCCAAGATGTACTGCTCTGTCTCATTAATGATCTGGCTGAGATTATACAAGGACTCGAATCTGATCTCGTCAAGCTCGAGAGCCCTCTGAGCTTTTTTTTGTGAACTGATATCAACAAAACTTTCGAGAATCAGCTTTTTGCCCTGATGAATTACCGTAGTAACGGTCTTATGAATAGGGATCGTTGCGCCGTCACTCCTCAACAAAACAGCTTCGCAACTTTCAATCTGCTGACCTCTATCGGTTAATGGACAGCTGCCATTTGCCTCCCGACAAACATACGAATGGTAAAAACGGCCGACCACTTCTTCTTTAGGCCGACCGATCATTTTTGTTGCATAGGCGTTGATATCGACGATGCGACGGGATTGCGGATCAACAAGAAATACCCCGGCATGCAGGGAATCCAAAAGAGTATTTTCCCAGGACTCTCGTTCCCTGATTTCCTGTCCGTCAACCAAATAGCCAGCTTCTCGGGCTTCCAGTTCGGCAATACGTTCGTGAGCGGCTATTAGCTCAGCGATGAGCTCCTGTTTATTATAGTTTTTATCTCTCGGCATCCGCTTTTTCCCATAAGGTTATGCGTTCACCAACTACCGGGCCCCCATTTAAAACCATTAAAATCAGCGCTTGGACCGAAAATGTAACCGCACTGTAATATCAAACAATACCTCGTCCAGATTCATATGGCAAAACTTTTTGCTATCGACCGTGCAGCTGGCCTTGGTATTTTATGCGATTTTGACGGCTTAGCGTGACAGGTATTGGAAAAACAGAGGAGACAGGTTGAAAATGATAAGCAACAGGCGTCCGTGAAAATTAACCCGAACAACTGCCAACTTGCAGTCTCCGTATCTTTCCTAAAGCAAGCCACCTTGGTCGAGCTCCCTTCGCCGCTTCCCTGCACATGCGCCCAACTCTGAAACAAGCTCACCTCAATGCCAAGAATCCGGTATTAAATGCAAATCTAGTCCCGTAAGTGATCGGGAACTTTCCCTTCACAATAGGTGCTCAGTAGCTTTTCGACTCATTTGATTTAAAACTCCGACAGGAGCATAAGGGTCCTCGGGGGTTTGTCGATTAAGACCATGACTGTTTCCAGGTCAGAAAGCCTGCAGGTCTCTTTGCCAGCTTTCCGATAAAAACTTTTACCTATTCGATAGGCCCGATGCACAAGGCCTGCTCCATCTCTTTGCGGGCCTGCTGCGCCAGCGCGGCCAGATCATCGTAGGGCCGCTCAAGGCCCTGCTCCACCACAACCTGGAAGGCTTCCAAGCCGAGGCGTTTAAGGGTCATGGCAAGTTTTTCGTTGGGCCCAGCAAGCTCCCGATAGGCGCGCAGCACCGCCGCCAGATACTTAACCACCTCTTCGGCTGTAACCGGTCCGGCGATCTCCTTGGCAACCACGGGCGCAAAACCCATCTTGCCCCCGATGTAGATCTTCCAGCCCTTCATCGCCGCATGCACGCCAAAATCGGCCAACCGGGTATTGGCGCAGCAGTTGGAACAACCAGAAACACTGATCTTGAATTTCTGCGGCGTGGGAACCCCGCGAAAAGTCTCTTCCAACAGAGTAACCAGAGAAAAAGTGAGCTGCAAACCAAAGGGAGAATAATCGGCGCCGGGGCAGCATTTGACCTGATACACATCGCGCCCCACAGAACGGATCTGAAACCCCGCGTCGAGGGCGGCCTGTCGAGCCTGATAATAATCCTGTTGCTTGATGCCGAGCAGAACCATGCTCTGTCCCGTCGAAAGATGTCCGACCCGAGCATATTTTTCCACGATGTCGGCCAGACAGCGCAGCTGCCGGGCTGTAAAACAGGCGGTAGGCACCCCAACGGTCAAAGCATAATTGCCGTCACGCTGTTTACCGAGACAGCGCTGGCCGCCCTGCTTCTTACGATCCACCGTGGCCTTGCGCAGATCGATATCGAGTTGAGCTGAAGTGTCCATTATTCGCTGCAATCCTTTCTAAAGATAAACCTGTGGTCCAGAATAGAGCAGATATAACAGATTGTAGCGGCGGCTGCCACCACACCCTACCACCTGTCTTTTCTTGCAAAAAATTTCACCCCCTGAACCCTTGTCTCACGCAAAGCAGCAAAGACGCCAAGAAGTTCAAAACCAGTCTCTAAGATTTGGGTCCTCTTTGCGACTTTGCGTCTTGAACCACCTGTGTCTGAATAGATGTCGCCTCTTGGCGTTTGTAGTATACTTGGAGCGATTCTTTTCAAGGGGGCATCGCTAAAAATATTTGGGCAAGATTCCAAAGAAAGACCGCAAATCAAAATACCAATAAAACGAGTCTGAAGCTCGTCTTGCTGGCCGGCGTATTATCGTCAGGCTCTGATTCTCTGCAACGCCGACACATGCCTTTCTTTTTTCAAGAGACAATTGACCATCGACAGGAACTTTATGGTGGAGAAACGATTGATCCGTGATCAAATCCACCTTTCCGTAAATTTCCACTGAAAGTGCCTTTTAATTCACTAAGAGGTTGTCGATTTATATTAAGCCCGACCGACTCCTGGCCTGCCAAAAAGGTATAATACATCATGGAAAACAAACATATGACCGTATGGCCGGGAGAACCCTATCCCCTCGGAGCCACTTGGGACGGCGAAGGTGTGAACTTCTCCCTGTTTTCGGAAAATGCCGAAAAAGTCGAGCTCTGTGTCTTCGACGTCAAAGGGCGTAAGGAGATCGAACGTATCGATCTGCGCTGGCAGACAGACCAGATCTGGCACTGCTATCTTCCCGAGGCACGCCCCGGCCTCCTCTACGGCTACCGAGTACATGGCCCCTACGCCCCTGAACGCGGCCATCGCTTCAATCCGCGCAAGCTTCTCCTCGACCCATACGCCAAAGCCCTATGGGGAACCTTCGGCTGGAACGACAGGCTTTTCGGCTATCGGGTGGGCAACTCCCGTGAGGACTTGGTCCGGGACAAACGCAACAACGCTGCCAATATGCCGAAATGCCGGGTAGTGGACACCGCGTTCACCTGGGGTGAGGACCGGCCCCCACGCACCCCATGGCACGATACGGTCATCTATGAACTCCACGTGAAAGGATTTACCTGCCAACATCCCGAAGTGCCGCCGACCCTCCGCGGCACCTTTGCGGGCCTCGCCACCGGCCCTAGCGTGGAATACCTGAAACGGCTCGGGGTTACCGCTGTGGAACTCTTGCCGGTACAGGCCTTTGTCGATGATCGCCGTCTCGTGGAGCAA
>CAZKQY010000027.1:0-5952 GCA_964555005.1 uncultured Syntrophotalea sp.
CCGCTGGGCAAACCAAGAAAAAAAGGCCGGTTCCCACACTGGGAAACCGGCCTTTTTTATAATAACTGCCACATCAGGCAAAGGGATCTACACTATTGACTATCCCTTTGGCTGTTAGCTAGTGTTCATCCAGAATATCTGGATGGACACAGTGCAGTTTTTAGATGGGAAACGAGCAATTTTTTCCAAGGTCAAGGAAATCAAGCGCTTGCGCGGAAGCGTAGTTTTTTTACGCCGCACATGCAAGGGCGCAGATTGACGCCGAGATTGGGGAAAAGGGCCGTTTCCGGATAAAAACTGGTTATTGGCCGCGCTGCGGGCCTCTAGGACCCATAGGGTTTGCACAGTTCCGGTCCCCTTTGGATCGGTGCCCCTGCAAGCGGCGCAAGTTACAGGCCAGATCAGCCAGTTCCTGCTGCTCGGGGGTCAACAGGGCATAGATTTTACTGTGGGTGCGGGCTTTGCCCACCATCAGTTCAGTTTGGATTTTACCTTTGTCCGCTGCCAGCTTGCGCAAAGTCTTTTCATCAAAGGTCTTCGGTTGCATGGCCTGCCGCATTTGCCGGCGAAGTTCCATCATCTGCCCACGCAGTTCCTGAACCTGCTCGGCGTTGGCCTCGACCAGCTTCTGCACTTCTTGCTGCTGCGCTTGGCTGAGATCAAGTTTTTCGGTCAGTCTCACCCAGTGGTTCTGTCGAACATTCTTTCGGCAGACCATTCCCTTACCTTGCATCGGACCATCGCCCATATTCCGACCGGCTCCAGTGGCCGCCATAGCCACCCAGCTGGTTCCCAGCAAAAGAGCTCCGCACAAAACCGTCAACATAATTCGCTTTTTCATCATGTTTCTCCTTTGGTTGCGGACCGGTAGCCCAACAAGCCCCGGTCTTATATGCCATACTTAACCCGGCAGCATTCTTCCGATCACGATGTCTGCCACTTAAACCAGAGTTTATCCCTGGTGACGAATATATTTTTACCAGGCAATATTGCAGCAAATATGAAAGAAATGTGGAAATATGACAAAATTGGGAAACCAGATGGATTAAATCACCTGCTATGTGCTACTAAAAATTATATAACTTCCCATTTCAAAGGTCATTCAATGAAAATCAGCATCAAATACCGCCTGTTCCTGGCTTTTTTATTGGCGACCTGCACCTTGGTCGGCTGCATGTTCCTGGTTATGAAGATCAGCTTTGACCGTGGCTTCCTCCGACATATCAATAATTTGGAGCAGGTCCGGCTCACGCAATTAAGCGACAATCTACAAATAGCCTATAGCGGCCACGGCAGCTGGGATTTTCTGCGGGACAATCCCGCCGCCTGGTTCCGGCTGTTGGCAGACACCCTGCCTGAGGATCTTTCTCTTCCTCGTCCGCTGCAAAAGCTGAAACAGCTCCCGCAAGATGAACCAGGACCAGACTCCTGGCCGACCCAACGGAAGAAGCGCCGCGCTCCCCATCAATTTGAGTGGCGGGTTGTACTGCTGGACGCTAACCGGCAGCCGATATTCGGTCCCCGTCACTATGCCCCCAAGATCCCCCCAAAACCACTCACCTTAGGGGAGCAGACCATCGGTTATCTAGGCCTGCTGGCACCACAGCACCTTGTCAGTCCACCACAGCAGCGGTTCATTGAGAAGCAGCGGCGCTCCTTTGCCCTTATTGCGCTGATCATGGCGGCTGCCGCCGCTCTGCTCTCCATACCCCTGGCTCAACGCCTGGTAAGACGCATCACCAATCTGGCTACCGCCACCCACCGGCTGAGCGCCGGCCAATACGATACCCGAGTCCCGGCAGGGGGATCGGATGAACTTGGTCAACTTGCCCAAGACTTTAACAGTCTGGCCCAAACCCTTGAAAAAAACCAGCAACTGCGCCGTCAATGGGTGGCCGACATCTCTCACGAGTTGCGCACCCCCCTGGCCGTCCTTCGTGGTGAAATAGAGGCGCTACAAGATGGCGTGCGCCCCCAGTCTCCCCAGTCGCTGGCCATGCTCCACGACGAGGTCATGCACCTGAACCGTCTGGTAGAAGATCTCTATCAGTTGTCGCTGGCCGACATCAATGCCCTGAGCTATCGCAAGGAACCGACAGATCTGGGCGAGACCTTGGGACAGGCCGTCGAACCCTTTCGAGGGGAGTTTGCAGATCGTGGCATTGAGCTGACTTGTACGATTCCGACAGAAGCTCCCCTGTTCATACTGGCAGACAGCCGGCGGCTTCATCAATTGTTCAGCAACCTGCTGGAAAATTCTTTGAGATATACCGAGGGAGGGGGCAAACTGCAGGTTCGAGCGACACAAAACGCCCGTCGAATCGTTATTCATTTCGAAGATACGACACCGGGCGTGCCTGAGGATAAAATGGAATGCCTTTTTGACCGATTATTCCGTGTCGAAAACTCCCGCAGCCGAAGGACCGGCGGCGCCGGACTGGGACTGGCTCTGTGCAAGACCATCGTTGAAGCCCACGACGGCACCATCACCGCCCGCCCCTCGCCCTTGGGGGGTCTGTGGGTCGAAATCATACTGCCGCTGCAAGGAGCCAAACCATGAATAATCGGGTGTTGATTGTCGAAGACGAGGAGCGATTGGCGGGAATTCTAGCCGATTATCTGCGTCAGGCCAACTTTGAAGCCCATTGCCTGAACGATGGCTGCGAGGTGGTGCAATGGGTCAGGGAAGAGCAGCCGGCCTTGATCCTCCTCGACCTGATGCTGCCAGGCAAGGACGGCATGCAGATCTGCAAAGAGATTCGGTCCTTTTCTGATGTGCCGATCATCATGATCACCGCCCGGGTCGAGGAGATCGACCGCCTGCTGGGGCTGGAACTGGGCGCCGACGACTATATCTGCAAACCCTTCAGCCCCAGGGAGGTGGTGGCCCGCACCAAGGCGGTTTTACGCCGCAGTCAAGGCCAGCAGACCGTTCAAGCCGAAGGGTTGACCCTTAACGAAGCAACCTACCGAGCCGTCCTCGATGGCCAGGATCTGGATCTGACCGCGGTAGAGTTCAAACTACTGCACTACTTGGCCGCTAACCCCGGCCGACTGTTTTCCCGCCCTCAGCTGATGGAAAGGATCTACCCCGACCAGCGCATCGTCAGCGACCGCACCATCGACAGCCACATCAAAAAGCTGCGCAAAAAGATCGCTGGCGCGGCAGCTGGACAGGAACTGATTCATTCGGTTTACGGGGTCGGCTATAAGTTCGAAAGCTAACGCCTTGCCTCCCCTGTTCTGTGCCTGCCCCCCTGTGACATGCCACACTTTTAACGCCCCACATCTGTGGCACGCCACATTATATAGCCCTTACCTCTACGCTCTATCTCGCTCTCCATTTGCAAGGTTCTATACCCAATAGTGCATTCAGCACCCTATCAGCGGATGACCGAAGCATTATTACATCTGGATTTCTGCATGAATAATTTATTCTTTCTTTTACCTGCCGCCCCAAAGCTACCACCACAGAACAGAACTTGAATTCAGGTATGATGCCTTCACAAAAACGCAAAGAAGGACTAAACAAAAAATTCTTCCTGCCAGGAGTCTGTCGAGATCGTGAAAAAATACAGTAACGCTGCAAGGGCGGACTTTTTGCACCGCCATCAGGTATGGTAATTGCACTTTTTTAGCAGGGGGACGATATTTTCAAAATCCCAACAGTGCAGAACCGGTTTTTAGGTAAACATTTTTTTCTTCTTTGAATTCAGTAACGAGGCCTATGAACACGACACGCTATGCCCTGCCGAAGCAAATCAAGACCCTTTTCCTTCGTTTCCCAACACTCTTTATCCTGCTGATCATTGCAGGCGGCCTGATCTTTCATGAATGGTTGCAGGAGCAACTGTTTCCAAGTCTCGGCTTGCCCGCCTCACTGCTCGGCACTCTAGCCTTCGGCGCCCTTTTGTCCGCTCTGGTGGCCGGCTGCAACCACCTGCTGCAGCGTAAAACAAAAGCCGAGCTGGAACAACTGCGCCGCCAATACAAACCTATCTATAATCTGTTCCAGAACATTCCTGATTTTCTGGTGATTTTTGACCGGGATCTACGCATTCAGTACTGCAACTGGCAGGGGGTTTACTCCTCTGTACCCGAAGAACGCCGGGTAAGCGGAATCCGTTGTCATGAAGCCTTTTACCCAAAACAACAGGGACCCTGTACTCCCTGCCATGCGCAGGCAGTATTTAACAGCGGCCAACCATTTACCCAGATTAAACATAATCCCAAAATCGGCTATCTGGAAATTCGCTGTTTCCCGATCTTTGACGAAAATGGCCAGATCTGCGCCGGCGCCGAACAGATCTGCGATATCACCCGCCGGGTCCAAGCCGACAATGCGCTCAAAGAAAGCGAACAGAAGCTCCAGGTGATTCTCCATTCCATCAGCGACCCGATCCGGGTGGTGGACAAGGACCTGAATATTACCTGGGCCAATGACGCGGCGCAAAAAATATTCGGCGCGCAGCTTCTCAGCCAAAAATGCTGCGCCCTTTACGATCTGGGCATCAACCGACCCGAACCCTTCAACTGCCCGACCAAGGCCACCCTCACCGACGGAACCACCCATGAGCAGATTCTGGAACTGGCCCTGACCGGCGGTCACATCCACTATTTCAAAACCTCCTCCCACGTCATCCAGTGGGATAATACACAACAACCCGCCTCGGTACTTGAGGTCTTCTGGGATATCACCGAGATCAAGCGGGCCGAGGCCGCCTTACGCAAGAGCGAAATGCTATTCCGGACCGTAATCGAATCGAGCAAGGACGCCATGGTTGCCATCAACAATAAGGGCCGCATAACCTTGTTCAATCCCGGTGCGGAACAGATTTTCGGCCGGACCAGAGAAGAGATGTTAAATGCTCCGATTGAGCAGCTGATGCCAGCGGAATACCACCAGCAGCATAGGGGTTATATCAACAGTTTCTTCTCCGGTGCCAAGGCCCCCGTCGCTGTCGGCAAAACTTTGGAATTACAGGGTACACGCCACAACGGGGAAGCCTTTCCCATCGAGCTGACCCTTTCCGAAGGAAAGCTCGGCAACGAGCTTTTCGTGCTGGCGGTGATTCGCGATATTACCGAACGCAAGGTTTTTGAAGCGCAGTTGATCCAACAAGCCAACTTCGACAGTCTCACCGGACTTCCCAATCGCAGTTTGATTCTTGACCGCTTGAAACAAGCCATCGCTTTAGGCCAGCGCCAGGGGCAGCAATTGGCGGTGATGTTTCTCGACCTTGACAAGTTCAAAACAGTTAACGATTCTCTGGGCCACACCGGCGGCAATCTCCTGCTCATAGAAGTGGCCCGCAGACTGTCCGATGCCGTGCGCTCCACGGACACCGTCGGTCGCCTGTACGGGGACGAATTTGTAATCATTCTGAACAATGTTAAGGACACAGTTAGCCTCCTGCAGGTGGTTAAATCCCTGGAGCGGACCTTCGAGAAGCCCTTTATTGTCGATAACGGTCAGTTGCTGGTCACTTTTAGCCTGGGTATCGCCTTCTTTCCGGGGGATGGCACCAGTGCCGAAGAACTCCTCGCTAAAGCCGATACCGCCATGTACAACAGCAAAGATTCCGGTAGAAATAGTTTCGTCTTTTTCACCCCTTGCATGGAAGAACAGATTCAGCAGCGGTTGCAACTGGAGAAACTGCTGCATAAGGCTGTAATTGAACGGGAATTCTTTCTTCACTATCAGCCACGAGTCGAATCAGGGTCTGGCCGCATTATCGGCTTGGAAGCCTTGCTTCGCTGGACACCCGATGGGATTGGGTCGATTCCTCCCGACCAGTTTGTACCGATTCTGGAAGAAACGGGCTGGATCAAAGAGGTGGGAAGATGGATTCTGGAAACAGCCTGTCGCACCGCCCGGGCCTGGCAGGAACAAGGCTTTCCGCCGGTGCGGGTCTGGGTCAACATCTCGGGCAAGCAATTTCTGGAAGACGA
>CAZKQY010000028.1:0-3976 GCA_964555005.1 uncultured Syntrophotalea sp.
GGTCGAACCCTTTATATCCCATCGGAGAACGAATGACCAGAACTTTATGCTGGGGCAAGGTTCAGGGCAGATTCCCGGACGGGAACAAATTTACCCTGGTGAACCGGGTGAGGGGTCCACGTTCCATATCTATCTGCCCCTCATCAGAACCAATGCCACTGCGCCTGAAACCACATCTTCTGAGCCGATTACAAAAGGTACCGAACGCATCCTGCTCGTGGACGACGAGGAACCGGTTGCCCGCATAGCGCAACAGATGTTGGAACACCTGGGCTACAGTGTCACGGCTCAGACCGGCAGCATGGAGGCGTTGGAAACTTTCCAAATGCAACCGGATAAGTTTGATCTGGTGATCACCGACCAAACCATGCCCAACATGACGGGTGCCCAATTGGCTCAGAAGCTGTTGGGCATCAGGCCTGATATTCCGATTATCCTTTGCACAGGATTCAGCGAAATGATGACGGAGGAAAAGGCCAGGGCCATTGGGATTCGAGAGCTTGTTATGAAGCCTGTGGTCAAAGGCGAAATATCCAAAGTCGTCCGAAACGTACTGGACAAGGTTTTGAAACAAAAGCCGCAGCAGGATATCGGAAACCAGCAGGCGTAATGGAAAGGGGCCTCCTCCAAAGACGCTTTTTTCAGAATCTTGCCCATCCGATGCCTGGCGATGTTTGCTTCATATGAAAATGCGACTATGAATTCTCATCTGGAAGAAATCCTTACAGAGCTGAAGCGGGGAAGAGGCATTGACTTCAAGGGTTATCGCCCCGGTACCTTGCAACGGCGTCTTGCAAACCGGATGGCAAAACTTCGTCTGACCGATCCAAAAACCTACCTTCGAAAACTGAAAACCGATCCGGCCGAGGTCGATCGCCTGATCGACACTATCGGGGTCAACGTGAGCTGTTTTTTCCGGGATCCGATTGTTTTCGAGATTCTTGCCCAGATCGTGCTGCCTGAAATCATCGAGCGCAAGAAAACCAATGGCACCAAGGAAATACGGATATGGAGCGCCGGGTGCGCTGCCGGTGAAGAAGCCTATTCCGCAGCAATTTTGCTCCATCAGGCGCTGAAAAAGGAGCTGCCCAACTGGCAGACCTATATCTTCGCATCCGACATCAACACGGGGGCGTTGAAACAGGCTGTTTCGGGGAAGTACCCACGTGAGAAGTTCAGCAACACCAAGCTGGGTGTCCTGGATGAGTACTTTCGACCTGTCGACAAGGGATATGAAGTTTTGCCCTTTGTTCAGAAGATGGTCCATTTCTGCAACGACGACTTGACATCTTCAAAGAGAATCACCCCCGCTGAAAGCATCTATGGCACTTTCGACCTTGTGCTTTGCCGAAACGTATTGATCTACCTTGAGGCAGAACTTCAAGCCCGGATATTCGAAAAACTGAACCGCTCCCTAGAGTCGTCCGGGTACCTGGTTCTAGGCCCTTCCGAATCGCTGCCTCAACAGTTTGCCTCAAAGGCGGTTTCTGTTGATCAGCAAAATCAGATTTGGCGCAAGATAAACAAGATCCAGCAGACTTTTTAAACCATGGCAACAACGACTCCTGCAAAAAGGAGAAAGATCATGTCTCAAAGCGACATCGCTGCGGCGGGCGGCAAAGACAGGCCGCGTGTATTTCGAAGCATCCGGGCAAGGGTCGTCGTCAGTTTTTGCCTTCTTTTTGCCCTTATCCTGGCTACCGTACAGATCATGAGCATCTACGGTATTCCTTTCACCGAGTTCGAGGGTAGAAAAGGGCAGCGAAAGGTTAATGCCTTTGGGGAGCTCGATCTGATAGCGGACACAAAGAAGGAAAGATTGCTGCACTGGCTTAGAGAACGACGGAACGCCGCCCATTTCGTAGCAGCGAACGAACTGGTTGAGGTCAACGTGGCGCATCTGCTGGCAACGCTCCCGAAATTCGAAGCGGCGGGGGGAGGGGTCGACTCCTGGCACCTGTTGCGCCAGGAAAAGAGCTACGGCTCCCTTGTAGCTTTCTTTGAGAAGATCAGGTTCGCCTATGGCTTTTATGAATCGATCCGGATTGCCGACGCGCAAACCGGCAGGATATTTGTCTCCACCCGAGCTGCCGATCTGGGCGCCGACGCTTCTTCGCACGCCGGCTTCAAGGGTGCACTGAGCTCCGGCAGCGGCTATGTGAGCGATATGGAACTCAATCAGCAGGGGAGCGGCCCTTTCTTCTACATCAGCGACATCATCAAAAGTGAGGGGGTCAAGGTCGACGCGGTGCTGTTGCTGGAGGTCAATGCCGAAAAGGTTATGAAACCTATGTTACACACGGGCGAGGGAATGGGGAAGGAAGGCGAGGTCATACTCGTCAACCGGAACGCAAAGCTCCTCACTGCGCTTAAACACCCCCTTCCGGGCGGGAACCCGGCCAAACTGCTGGAGTATCAGATCAAGTCCGAGCCGGCGCTGAAAGCCGCCAAGGGGGAGAATGGGGCCATTGAAGCAGAGGACTACCGGGGGATCCCGGTGCTGGCCGCGTATCGATATATCAGCATCTCCCCCGATTGGGGATGGGGGATGATTGTCAAGATCGACAGGAAGGAGCTTCTCGCGCCCTTACGGGAGTATCTGGACTATTCCGCCCTGCTGGGGCTGGCCGGCATCGCTGCTGTTATCCTGTTCGCCATCATTCTGTCCGGAAACCTCACACGCCCCATCCTGTCCCTCAGCCGTGCCGCAAGCCGGTTGGGTTCTGGGGACCTTTCCGTGCGTTGCGGTTTGAAGCGAGATGACGAAATCGGAACTCTGTCGAGCGCTTTCGATTCCATGGCCGACACCATCCAGGAGAGCGTGGCCGGCCTCAAAAAGCAGGCCCGGGAATTGAAGGAGACAGCCGAAGCACTGGAGACGCGACAGAGGGTCCAGGAAAATGCCCTGTCCATATCCGGCGCTTTGGCTTCCTCCGACACACTGGACGAGCTTCTGGAGCAAGGGCTCGATAAACTCATGCGAGTCACTCGGAGTCAGGTCGGAGCCGTTTACCTGCATGGCAACGGTGGCAAAGAAAATTTCCGACTGTTCCGGGCCAGCGGCATCGCCCCGGAAGTTCAGATTCCCGAAGAGGTCGCCATGGGCCAGGGGGCGCTGGGCCTCGCGGCACAGCGCAAGACTGTCGAGGTGCTGCGGGACATCCCGCCTGAAACCCGTTTTACCGTCAAAACGGTAGGAGGGGAAAGCCTGCCCAACTGCATTGTCAACGTGCCTCTTGTCCTGCAGGACCGGGTAGTGGGCGTTGTGGCATTGGCCAGTCTCTATCCCCTTCTGCCCGACCAAATGGAGGTCGTGGAGATGACCCGGGCACAATTGGCCACGGCCATTACCAATGCCCGCGTCCATGCCGAAACCCTGGAGCTTGCGGAAGCTCTCCGGGAAAAGAATGAAGAGCTGGCCACAATGAACGAAGAGCTTCAGAGCCAGTCGGAAGAGTTGAAATCACAGACCGACCAACTGGAGGCCCAACGGGCCCGGCTCAGGGAAACCGACAGGCTCAAATCAGAGTTCCTTTCCAACATGAGCCATGAGCTTCGCACCCCCCTGAACAGCATCATGGCCCTGTCGCAACTGATGATCAACCGCGGCGCCGGGAAAACCACTGAACGGGAAGCCGAGTACCTGCGAGTCATCGAGCGAAACGGCCGCCACCTGTTGAACCTGATCAACGACATCCTCGACCTATCCAAGATCGAAGCCGGTCGGATTGAGCTTTTCCTCTCCGAACTCGACCCACGCAGGACGGTTCTGGAGGTTACAGAGACCATGCGCCCGCTGTGCGAGAAAAAGGGGCTCGCGTTGAAGGTTCAAATAGGCAAAGTGCCCGTGATGCACTCCGACGGAGACAAGCTGCGTCAGATCCTTCTGAACCTTCTTTCCAATGCCATAAAGTTTACCGAGCAAGGCAAGGTCGAAGTGCTCGTATCAGCGGCCCAGGATACCGTTTCCTTTGTC
>CAZKQY010000029.1:0-9917 GCA_964555005.1 uncultured Syntrophotalea sp.
AAACATCCCCGGCCGCACCGGCTGTGGATCATCGTAGCGTTGTTCGCTGTAGCACTGCACAATCTCGCCGATCATCAGCGCTACCACCTCGACCATGGCCACTTTGCCGACGCCGGAGCCGCCCGGCACATCGCTATCGATAATAGTCACCACCCGCCGATTTTTGGAAAAAGGTGTCACCATCCGCACGATGGCTGACGGGTTGCAGGAATGATAATCGCCGTCTATATCGTAGACATCTACCACCTGGCCGCTGACCGGCACATGGTTATAATGGTATTTGTCGGGGGTCAGGCGAAACACAGCAAAATCACCCTCGGTAAAAGTCTGCCGCCAGGACGGATGATCGCCGAGCAGTTCATCGAAGGAAAAAAACTTCTCTTTCAGAAAGAGCCGTCGCTCACGGACAAAGGAGCCGACCAGAACTCGCGCATCGGCCGGGGAGACTACCGCCCCGTCTTCGACGGCCAAAGGCCGACACTGCCAGTAGAGAATCTTGCGTTCGAAAACCTTGCGTGCCGTATCGAGGTCAGCCGGCCCGTCAAGGCATTCTTCAAAATCGACACCGCAGGACTTCAGAAATCCCTGGTTGCCCAGCACCCGGGAAGCAAGAGCCGCATCGTAGTTAAACCAGGCCAGCAGATTCGACATGCGGGCGCCGGTAAAAGCGCGAAACAGCCAGGGAGCCTTTTCCCGCAGCGGCGAATAGACCATCCGCACTAACCGATCGCCAAACAGAGTTTCGTTTTTTACCGCGCCGTCAGTGCGATCAATATACTGATGTGGCAGGGGCATGCTCACCGGCATTCTCCTTAATATATTTAACATTGTTCCTTGACGAGGCACTGTCGGCCGCAACGGACAGCAACAACAGGTTGATTGTTCGGCTCAGAACCTGTTGCGGTGCCCGATCGGTCAGCAGGTCGCGGCGCACGACTTTAAAATAGTCGCTGGCGTTGCGACCATCCAACAGCTGGCTGAGGGCCAGATGGTGTTCACCATTCCCTGCCTGCCGCTTTTCCAGATTACAAAAATCATCGGCCAAAACATCAAATCCTTCGCCCAGGTGGCGTTGTCGCAGGGGGCCTCGATAATAATCTTCAGCCGACCGGTTGAATTCCTCAGCCGGCACTTTCATGGCCGCCGATTTACCGATCCCCTTGAGGATTCCGGCGTTGAGCTTGCCAAAAGCGCCATGCTCCTCGGGCCTCTCCAACCGTAGCCGCAGATCATTGAGGGTCTCCTTCAGATTCAGCGATTCGACCAGATCCGCACCATCGTCGATGAGGGTCTGCAACAGCGCCTTGCGGTACTCGTCGACAGGCACCCGCACATAACCGGGATAACGACGGCTGACTCGCAGTTGCGCGGTACGCTTGAGAATCCTCCGCAGCAGCAGATTGCGACTATTTTTGCGGACGAAGAAAGTTGGTATGCCCAGAGCGGAAGCAAAAAACATCTGCCGGCGCTCACTTTCGGCCAGAGGATTATTAGGGATATGGTGATGGTTAATCCGCCCCTGCGCCATGTATTTGAAAGCCAGGGCGGTCACCAGGGTCTGCAGATCAGCGGCGCGGCCCATATCCTCCTGATAATCGGCAAACAGACTGTATTGTCGGCTTTCAAAGCCGGTAAAGCCCATGGTCGAATATTCCCGCAGCTTGATCAGCAGATACAGGGACATGCGGTTATCGAAAATGCCCATCTCGGCCAGATCCTGCTTGAGTCGCTCCTGATTCCCGAGGCGACCGTCCCAGGCCGATTGTTGATAAGTGCTGAGCAACCAGGCGGGATAATCGATCAGGCGGAAGTCAGAAACGTAGTCCCCTTTAAGGCGAAACAGACCAGCGAACAGCCGGTCAAGCCACACCGGCCCAAAAGGAGTGACCGAGCGGCCTAAGATAGACAGACTGGCTTTTTTCCGCCAACGTCGCCAGAGCATGCGCAGGTGGGTGAAGTCGAGCTCGTGGGAAAGGAAGCCGAGGGCTTGTTCAGGATGAAAATCGGCAAAGCCAAGCCGGTGGGGGGCGGCACTGTAGGTACCGACGAACAGGGGCAAAAAATGCTCGCTGATCTTCACCGCCAGATCACCCACAAACTTTTCCTCAGCCACGCCATAGGCCTTGTCTCCAGCGGCCCGGCGGGCCGTGAGCAAATTACTGCCGATGCTGATATGGGTGCCGTTGTTGGCCAGGCTGGTATTGGAGACGTTGGGCAGCACCACCAAATTGTGCGGGATGATGCCGGCATCGCGTAGTTTGGCTACCGCATTGAGCTGGCTACGGCTCAACACTTCATGACAGAGGTGCATGTATCGATGCTTTTCCTCGCCCTGGTCCCAGCCCGACAGACAGGGGCTCATGAACAGTTCACGATAAAGGGCGTCGGGAATCAACGTGTTGAGTTCTTTCTGCCGCCGCGGCGGATGGGGAGCGGCGTAGATCATCGCTCTCTGGCCGCTTTCGGCCAGGCCGAAACGGATATTGGCATACTGGACCAGCAGATGGGTCAGGGCAAAACGCTTGGCGGCCTCCCGACCTACAGCGCGCCCCAGCCCGTCCTCTGGTCGCAAGGATAGGACGTTGAACGAAAAGGTCTCAGGCGAAGTATTGTCGTTGAGAAAATGGCCCATCAACCGCCAGCCGGTCTGTTGGACGATCTGCGGCAAGTCGGACTGACTGCCGAGCACATCGGCCAAGGCCAGCTTGACCAGATAACTGATCGGCAAGCGCAAATGATCTTCGCCACCAGGTCCGGCCATCAGGTAGCGATCCTGGTCGCCACGTAGACCCCGCTCGGGGTGGGACTTGTCGGCAAGAAGATCGCGCTGCAGCACCTGGTCGGCCAACGGGCTGAGGCGGCAACGGGGAAAATGCACCCAGCTGTTTTCCCAAACCTGCTCTTCGTTACTGGAAACAAACCGTTCCAGCGAGTTGGCCAGACTGGCCGGGCTATCGCCGACCTTGGCCCGGCGAATGATATGGGCAAAATAGTTGGACCGTTCAATGGCCTGGGGCAGATCAACGGACTCCCGGCGCCCGGCCACTGCTGCCTGCAGCTCCATCTCCGAGCCGGCAGTGACATCGTTGCCACAAAAGGGCAGTCTGGAAGCCAGATCACCCTTTTCGGAGGCAACGATGCCGAGGGAGGCGAAGATATCAGCGAGCTCCAGTTTCGTCTCACTCTGGCGAGGCACCAACTGCAGTGGACTGGGCGGGCAATGAAATGATGTTGTCATTCTCTTACCTTTCCGCAAAGACGGATCGCCAGGTTATCGGCAGCCCCATGCTCATCGCCACGGCACCGGCCGTGACGAACCGCCCATGCGGCGCCGCAGCTTTTCCACCTCGCGATGCAGGGCCTCAATCGAACGGCGCCTGCGTCGTGCCTCGATACGAACTCCAGGGGGGGCACCAAAAAAATGGTGAAAAACAGTCCTTATTGACGACAGCGGTAAATTCATTTATCCCTCCTTTTCCCTTAGGTTTAAAACTTTTAAGCACAAAGTGCCTGGGGCTGCATCTTCATCATGGATTGATAATTCAAGAAGGCCTCGGTGCCCTCCTTACTAAAATAGCGCTCCAGGGTCTTGCGCTCGGTTTCGGTCAGATCGACCAAAATCAAACCATCGAGCACATCGCTGAACTCACGATCGACATTAAAGGCCAGCAGCTTGCCACCAAGGTTGAGGTAATGGCGAAGCAACACCGGAATACCCTTCTGTTCGACGTCGATATCCGCCACCATCGCCCCGACCTGGTCAATATTGGAGCAGAAGGTGTAAGCCAAGTCGGCGGCGCAGCCTTTGACCCGCACCGGTCGACGGTCGAGGTCCACTCGCGGCTTAACAAGGCCAGCCAATTTTGGCGCCATCAGGGTTTCCCGCAGCGAGCCGGCAATCAGTCGCCGGGACAAATCGCTGTAATCGCGGCTGATGCTCACCGGCCCGAACAGGGTGCGATACTGGGGATGGGCCACAACAAAGGCGCCGATGCCCTTCCACAGCAACAGCAGCGGGGTGTAAGAGCGCTGATATTCGGGGCGAACAAAGCTGCGCCCCAACTCGAGGGCCGGCCCAAGACGCTCAAAGAGCTTGCTGCGATATTTAAACAGGGTACTGGTATAGAGTCCGGCCTTGCCCTGTTGTTGCAGAATCTTGTCGCAGCGGCCGATGCGGTAGGCGCCGACCACCTCCTGCCGTACCTTGTGCCAAAGAAAGATATGCAGGTAGTGCTGATCGAAACGATCGAGGTCAAAGGCTCTGCTGGTTCCTTCACCGATGGCACGAAAGGTTATCTCCCGCAGGCGGCCAATCTCCATCAGCAGATAAGGGATCTGTGCCGCTTCAGCCTGCCACACCTGCAGTGTTTTGTTTTCCACCAGCAGGCCAGTGCCATCCAACCGGGCCACCTCGGCCGCCAACAGTTTGGTGGCCTGTGGGGCAATGACCGCCACCGGCTGATCGCCGTCATCTTTGGTTTCATCGTCGACCGCCGAGCGCTGAGATCGACTCTGCGGCATACAGCCAAGCATGTAGGTGCGCAGGCGCAAATAATCTACAACCTCCTGATCCGAGCCCAGCCGGGACAGTTGCTTGGCGGGAATCAGGGCGCCGATCCGCGCTGGCAGTGAGCGACCGCGCTTGTTGAGCAGCTCCCGGACCAGCAGGGCGGTGCGCAACCGCGGGTGGACCATGCCAGCCAATTGAAATTTCAGGCCGTTGCAGCCGGGAAAGAAAATCGGCAGCACCCCCGCCCCGCTGCGGCGAACGATGCGGCCGAGGGTATCGCTCCAGGTCGGGTCAGCCACCGCCCGATTGGAGGCTTTGAAATGGGAAACCTCGCCGGCCGGAAAGACCACCAACACCCCGCCCTGCTTAAGCCAGCGCAGGCTGTCGCGCAGAGGTCCGATATTTCGCCGCGCCGACTGGCTGGCGCCGAAGGGATCGACGGCGATCACTTGACTGGCCAATTGGGGAATGCGCTGCAGCAGATAGTTGGCCATCACTTTTATATCTGGCCGCACCCGGCGCAACAGGGCGATGATCATCAACCCTTCCACCGCGCCGTAGGGATGATTGGCAACCACCACCAACGGACCCCGAACCGGAATTTTTGCCAGTTCAGCAGCATTGACCTTGCACTGGACGCCGAGGGCGACCAGGGCCGACTCGGCAAAAGTCTCCGGGGCTTGGTCGTAAATGGTCTCGTAGATTTCACGGCAACGTTTGAGGCCGAGCAGCCGGTCCATGACCGGAATGGCCAGAGCCCCGGCCAGGCGCTGCGGCAAAGAGGCATCGGCGGGAACGGTTAAACGAAAGACATCGGTTGGATGAAGATCATCAGTCATGGCACACCCTCGTTTGGAGACCGAAAACCGGTCCCTGATTAACTTGTATAGGGATTTACCGCGCCACTGTTAGCTTGGCATTAAGGGGTGATTAAGTGTTTGTACGGCGAAGGGTGCTTCTGGCGGCCAAAGCGAAGGCAAGGGGAATCTGGATTGGAGGAGGAATGTTAGACGACCTGAGCAGCACTTCAGGCTGGTTCAGTCTGTTTCTCAACCAGGGACTGGTCGATGGAATGGGTCGGCTGCGTAATCGCTTGCAGAGAGCCGGCGCGGAACTGGTCAATAACTTCCTGCACTGTTTGCTCTTCTTCAACAGCATAGATATCGACGAAATTATCCCGCAGCATATAGAATGAGATTTCACCTAAACTAGAAGTAAAGAGCAAATCGACACGGTAAGCGATTATCGCCTTTATGACCTTGAGACCGATAAACTTCGGCTCGTCAAGAAACTCGTTAAAGTAAAAATCCACAATTTCCACCTCATGCTCGTTGAGGCGCAATAACAGAAAATACGGGGCGCGGCCAAAATGGCCATGAACGCGGGATTGCAAGCCATTGATCTCGGACACCGGCACAATAACTGATCGAAGCTCGTCCCGCAGAGGCTCCATATGCACAAAAACTGATTCGACATGGGGACAATGAGCGGCGATGGCCTGCTCGGCCCGATCGGCCAGTTCATGGGCGCGATACAGGGACAGGGTGGGTCGGGTATAGATGACGCATTTGACCATGTGAAAAGGTCCGGCCTGGCGAATGCGTACCTCGCTCTCCCCCTTGACGCCGTAAATGGCGTCGACCTGCTGTTCCAGAGTGCGACTCAGCTGCGGGTCGAGATTGGCGTCAAGCAAGAGCAGAAAGGCGGTCCAGCAACTGCTGCCCCCGAGCTTAATAACCAGCAAGGCAATGAGCAGGATAACTGCCCCTTCGACATAGGGCAACCGCCAGTAGCTGAACAGCAGACCGCCCAAAACGACTGTCGAGGTAGCGACATCGAGAAAAGAGTCACCGGCATTGGCCAGCAGCGATGGGGAATTGATGGCCTGACCGACTTGGCGCTCCTTAACCGCGATACCAAGAGAGGTGACTACCGAAAGACCACAAACCAAAAGCGGCACCAGGGGAAAACTGACCGGTTCACTCACTCCCTGCAACTTGGCCCAACCATCTATCAACAGTTCGGTACCGCCCCAAACAATCAGACCACCAACCAACAAAGTAATCAGGGTTTCAGCCTTGTATAGACCGTAAGGGAAGCGGGCACTCTTTTTTTTACCCGCCAACCAGAGACCAAAATAGCTGGCAAAGATAGCCAACAGGTCAGCACCGCTATGAAAGGCGTCAGCCACCAGCACCGGTGCCCGATAATGCCAGCCGGCCAAGGCTTTGAGCAACGCTAACAGCAGGGTAGCCAAGGTTGCGGCCAAAGCCACTCGCTGCCCTCGTTTTAGGGACTGCTTATTTTTCTGTTCAAAAGAGTTCCCGGTCATCGTCTACTCTCGAAACTTGTTATCACAAAACGAACGACTCATAGGCGAACCACAAGCGGGACAAAACCGCTCAAAACAAGGTTTGCCCGGTTCATGGGGCAACGTCAGCTTGCAGGTCGGGCAAATACAATCGCCGCCCGGCCCGCCGCGGCCAAAGCGACGCCCCGGTCCCTTACCCTTTCCCCGTCCAAAACCGAAAGTCATACTTCATTCCTTTCTTTTTAAAGAGAATCGCGATGCTCGCGACACTCTGTCTTAATAGATGTTTTTTACATATAGCACAACAACCTCGGCTACGATAGTTGATTTATTCCACGTTAACACAACTCTAACATTTTCCTGATAAATCTCGATGCAACCTCATGCATCTTCGAGAGGTTGGCGAGCTATCCACAGAAACATTGGTTTTACCAGTTAGGGAAATGATGAAACAGGACTACATCAGCAAAGAGGTCAGCTGGCTGGCCTTTAACGAACGGGTTCTTCAAGAAGCGGATAACCCGCAGGTACCGCTTTTGGAGCGGCTGAAATTTCTCGGTATCTATTCATCTAATCGCGACGAATTTTTTCGGGTTCGGGTCGCGACCTTGAAGCGCCTTAGTCAATTAGGTGGAAAAGCTTTACAAATTATCCATCAGGACCCCACCGAGGTGCTGGAAGAAGTACAAAAAGAGATTCTTAAACAGCAACAACGCTTTGAAAAGATCTACAGTCAAATCAAAAAAAAATTAGCTCATGAGCAGATCTTTTTTGTCGACGGTCTACAACTCAGCGACGATCAACGGAATTTCATCAAGGGTTATTTCACGGAACGGGTGCGGCCCTTTCTTTTGCCGATTCTACTACGGGGCAAAACCTCTTTCCCAAATCTCAACGATCACGCCATATATCTGGCGGTAGAAATGCTTCCTAAAGAAAGAAAAAAACCCGATTATTCATTGCTGCGCATTCCTTCTGAACAATGCCCACGCTTTCTGCAATTACCCGCCGAAGGACGCAGCAAGAAGTTAATGATGCTGGATGACGTAATTCGTATCTGCCTGCCCGAACTTTTCGCCATGTTTGAATATCGGCAATTTGCAGCCTACTCCTTCAAAGTCACCCGCGATGCGGAGCTGGATCTCGATGATGTGCTGGAAAAGAGCTACACCCAGCAACTAGGAGAGAGCCTAAAGAGGCGTAAAGAAGGGACTCCGGTGCGCATGACCTACGACCGGCAGATACCGAAAAAGATACTTAATTTATTGATGAGCCGAATGAATCTGATGAATAACGACACCTTGATTCCCGGAGCTCGCTACCTCAACTTCAAGGATTTCATGAAGCTACCCTGCATCGGCCTGGCAAAACATTATTACCCTTCCTTCAGTCCCTTGCGTCACGAGCATCTCAAACACAAAAGTAGCCAGCTGGCCATGCTACGAGAACGAGACGTGCTTTTGCACTTTCCCTACCATTCCTTCGACAGTTTTATTGACCTGTTGCGTGAGGCGGCTATCGATCCCGAGGTGAGCTCGATCAAGCTCACTGCCTACCGCCTGGCCAAACGCTCCAGCATCGTCAACGCCTTGGTCAATGCGGTGAAAAACGGTAAGAAGGTAACGGTGGTCATGGAGCTACGGGCTCGGTTTGATGAACAGGCAAACTTACGCTGGTCAGAGGCTCTTAGCGACGAGGGAGTGCAAGTGATGCACGGTGTGCCGGGACTTAAGGTACACGGAAAACTGTGTCTGATAAGCCGCCGAGAACAAGGCAAAAAACGTCTTTATGCCTGCGTCGGCACAGGAAATTTCAACGAGGACACGGCCAATCTCTATACCGACCATCTGCTCCTGACCACGGATAAACGTATCACCGATGAGGTGGCCAAAGTTTTCGAGTTTCTCAACAACCCTTACCGCACCCCCTACTTCCGCCATTTGGTAGTCGCCCCTTTTCATTTGCGCAGCCGCACCTTCAAGATGATTCGGGCGGAAATTAAAGCGGCAAAAGAAGGACAACCGGCCTGGATCAAGATCAAGATCAACAATTTATCCGACTACGACACGGTGCGCCTGCTCAATCGTGCCGCCAAGGCCGGGGTAAGGATTCAACTTATTGTGCGCAGCATGTTTTCCCTGGTCCCTGACCTTCCGGAGTTGCACGGTAATATCGAGGCAATCAGCATTGTCGATCGTTTTCTCGAACATTCACGCTTCTACGTCTTCTGCAACAATAATCATCCCCGCTATTACATCTCTTCCGGAGATTGGCTACCGCGAAACTTTGACCGACGAGTGGAGGTGGCCTGCCCTCTTTACGACCCGGATCTACAGCAAGAGTTACTCGACTATTTCGACCTACAATGGCAGGAAAACGTCAAGGCACGGATCTGGAACGGCGCTCTGGACAATCACTACCGCGAATCAAAATTACCGATAGTGCAATCGCAGACGGCCCTGGCAGATCATTTTTCACGTCGGCAAAAATTGCATGAACCCATGAAAAACAAAAATCTGCAACAGGTGATTATCGATGCGAAGTGAACGCTATGCAGCCATCGATATCGGCACCAATGCGGTACGCTTGCTTATCGGCCGAGTCCAATTGAAGGGCTCGCCCCGGGTGGAGAAAGACTTGCTGGTAAGGATACCTTTGCGCCTTGGCAACGACGTCTTCAGCAAAAAAGAGCTGAGCCCGGAAAGCGTACGCCAACTGCTCGAAACAATGGCAGCCTTTCAGCACCTGATTTCGGTATTTCGCCCCCGGGCCGTGCGGGCTTGCGCCACCAGCGCCATGCGCGATTCACGCAACGGTGTCAAGGTTGTAACGACGATTAAAGAAGAAACAGGGCTGCAGCTGGAGGTTATCGACGGCAAGCAAGAGGCTGAGCTAATTTTCAGCAATCGCATCGACCGTCAGTTTATAAGTCACAGCAACTTTCTCTATATCGACGTTGGTGGAGGCAGTACCGAACTAAATATCTTTACTGGCGACCACCTGTTCGCCTATCAATCCTTCAATATCGGTGGCGTAAGAATCCTCAATGGCGCGGTGCCGCCCGGCGAACAGCAGCGCATGCAGCAATGGGTCGAA
>CAZKQY010000030.1:0-2422 GCA_964555005.1 uncultured Syntrophotalea sp.
GTCGACATCATTCAAGAATTACGGGACTTTCAGGTCGAGGTTCTGGTTCACGATCCGGTGGCGGACCCGGCCCAAGCGCGCAAGGAGTATGGCATCGAACTGCAGAGTTTGCAGGAGATCGGTCCGGTCGACGGCGTGGTACTGGCGGTGGCCCATGATGCCTTCGCCGGCATGACCGGTGAGGTATTCAAGCAGCTCTGCTCTAACGGCAATGGTTGTGGTGTGGTCATCGATGTTAAGGTCGTGCTCGATGGTGACCAGGTTGCCGCCAGCGGACTCTCCTATTGGGCGCTCTAAGGAGACCGCCTTTGTCCTTTTGAATAATAAATTCAAATAGTTGTTGGCCTGATTTTTGTTGGTCGAAGCCCGTGTTTTTTTATTAGAAGGCTGTACATTGGTGAAAATTGTAGTTTATTATGTCATCGTTTTTGCAATGGTAGGTTTTTTATAACTTTAAAGGGTTGAAATTATTCTGTTATGTTTCGTTTTCGATCTTTGGTACTGCTGATCGGCGTTGTGCTTTTTTGCTTCTTGCCCGGACTTGGTTCTGCGGCTGTTTCCAACACCATTCCCCTCGATAACTGGGTCTATCCGGCTCTGGAAAAACTCGAAGGCCTGGGTCTGGTCGATTCGGCCATGCAGGGCTCTCGGCCCTTTACCCGCCTGGAGGCTTCCCGTCTGGTTCGGGAAGCCAAGGGAAAACTTCATGCTGCTGCGTCGCCGGCTGTTGCTGCCGAGCTGGTTGAGCGCCTGGAATCTTTTTTTGCCGACGAACTAAATAACGGCACCGACGACGGCAGTTATCTCAAGCCGCTACGAGAGTTGCGACTCGACTATGTTTTGCAAAAAGGCGAGGATGCGCAGATTACCGGCACTAATGCCCGCCAGTTCGCACTTAATTACAACAACTATGGTATCGATTACCGGGAAAATCACAACGGCCAGCTGATCTTTGAGTCCGAAGCGCAACTCGGGCAGTATGTGCTGCTCAGCGTGCGACCGCTGGTAGAATTTCAGCAGGGCGACGATTCCTCTTCCCTGCATCTGCTGCATGGCAAAGCTGCTCTTGGCCTGGGGGCTTTCGAGATCTCCGTTGGTCGGCAGTCCCTGTGGTGGGGCCAGGGGCGTCACGGCTCCCTGGTGCTGACTAATAACGCCAAACCCTTCGATATGCTGCGCATCACCAACCCGTCACCGGTATTGCTACCCTGGATTTTTAAGTACCTCGGTCCGTTTCGTTTTGATGTCTTCTGGAGCGAACTGGAAAAGGAACGGGTAGTTTCCGAGCCCTATTTTGCCGGCTTGCGCTTGCAGTTTAAACCGTTGCCCTGGTTTGAGATCGGTGCCTCCCGGGCGGTGATGTTCGGCGGTGAAGGCCGTCCGAGCGTCGGCTGGGACGAATTCTTCACCATTCTGGGCGGTAAGAACCTGGAAGGCGGTGAGGATACCAGCAATTCCGTCGCAGCTATCGACGCTCGTTTGCGATTGCCTTTTCTCTGGGGTGCGCAGGTTTACGGTGAGTATGGCGGCGAGGATGAGGCTGGATATTTTCTCTCTAAAAGTGCTTGGCTGGCCGGCTTGTATCTGCCATACATTGAGCCTTCCGGCCGACTGAGTCTGCGGCTGGAATATGCCGATCTGTCTAACTCGGTCTGGTACCGGCATAGTCAATATCGTTCCGGCTACACCTATGAGGGCACGCTTATCGGTCATCATGCCGGTGGTGCCGCCAAGGATGCCTTTGCCGAATTACAGCTGTTGCTGCCGAAGGGGTTGACTCTGAGTCTGGGGGCCGACTATGAACAGCGTGGACTCGATCAGGCGGTGGAGGAAAAGCATTGTCAAGGGACCCTGAAGGCGGAATTAGAACTGAATGAAAAGCTCAGGTTGAGTCTTCTGTACGGTATCGACAAGATAGATAATTTCGCATTCGAGGCTGGTAACGATAAAACCAACCATCTGGCCATGCTCGGTTTGTATGGCTCGTGGTAACGCATTTGAATCAAGGTGACGCATGAATGGAATTAGAATTTTATCAAGGGTAGGATATGCAGTTCTAGTCGGGCTGTTGCTGGCTGGTTCCGTTGCAATGGTATCCGCTGAATCCAGCATCTCTGTGGCTGCTCCTGCCGCTGGTGGCTTTTTCGCCAACGGAGCTGCCACGCCGGCTGCAGTGCAGGTCGAAGCTGGCGCCAGCGAGGTCGGTACCGGCGCCGCAGAGGCTGAGACGATATCTGCTCCTGAGGATGCCCGGGCCGAAACTGAGTTGGTTGGCGAGGCTGGGGTCGGTATAGAGCAGATGTTTGATGGCCCCGGTGACGGTGATTCTTTTAAATCCGCTGTTTCCGGTCAAATCGATCTAAAACTGAAACGTTTCGGTTTTGATTTCTTTAAAAACGGCGGGCGGCTGCAGCCCAACCCC